>CAYGXB010000018.1:0-19406 GCA_964353605.1 uncultured Bacteriovoracaceae bacterium | reverse complement strand
TGATCATTATTGGTTAAACTATGTCACAAATATTTATTCCGGACAGTAGTGATATCCGCCGTGATATGACCGCCTCCCTTTCTGCCACTGGCAGAAAGGGAGGCGGTCATATTAAATAGCACTTTGCCCCACTCCCCTTGAGTGGAAGGATATTGGAGGATATAGGGTGGTTTACCTCGAAAATCCGAGACGTTAGAAATTGGACAAAGCATGCTTGCTATGGGGAACAAGCTCTGATAGACACCTAGATTGTGCGGTTAACGAGGATTGAGATCAAAGGCTTCAAGTCCATCGCCAAGAGGACGGTACTCACCTTTCCCGGTGCCATTACCTGTATCACCGGACCGAACGGTTGTGGCAAGAGTAATATAGTGGATGCCATCCGGTGGGCGCTTGGGGAGCAGTCCGCCCGGGCCCTACGCGCAGGGAATATGGCGGATGTGATCTTTGCCGGGACACAGGATATTCCGCCCAGCGGCATGGCCAGCGTCAGCCTCGAGTTCTGCAGGGATGGAGGCGCCTTTCCCAAAGAACTCACAGGATTCAACGAGATCTCTATTGCACGACGGCTATTCAAGTCCGGGGAAAGCATCTACACCATCAACAATGTCCGCTGTCGGCTGAAGGATATCACCGACCTCTTCCTCGATACCGGTCTTGACCGGCAGGGGTATGCCATCATCGAGCAGGGCAGGGTTAAGGACATCATCCTGGCCAAGCCGGAGGACATACGGCATGTCCTTGAGGAGGTGGCCGAGGTCGGCAAGTTCCGTGTAAAGCGGGCGGAGGCTATCAAACGGCTCGAAGCTGCCCAGGGGAATCTTGACCGGATCAAGGATCTCCTTTCCGAGGTCAGCAGACAAAGGGACAGCCTGAAGGCGCAGGCCTACAAGGCCCGGAGGTATCAGATCCTGAAAGATAAGATAAACGGTCTCACCCAGTTGACCTTGAGCCTTGAGATAGATGGTATCAGGCATAAGAGAGCATTCCTGGAGGACGATCTCAACGTCATAGAAAAGGGGAGGCAGGGCGTTCTGGATGGGCTTTCTTCTCAAGCATCCCTCTTGGAAGAGGTCAATGCCCGGATGCTGGAGATGAAGGGTGACATGGATTATACGCATGCCACCCTTCAGGAGGTACGTGCCCGTTACGAAATAGCACGGGGGGAGAAGGACTCGGGAGAGCTCAGGCTTAAGGACACACGCTCCACGATTGATATGTTATCCATCCGCATGGAAAATGCCCGCAAAGAGAATGAAGGAGTGCTTCATGGGATCGATGCCTGCACGCGTGAGCTAGAGGGAATGGAAGGCGAGAGCAGGCAGATTGAGGATGGGTTCCGGGTGCAGAAGGATGCAGTGGATGCAATCATGAACGAGTTCAATGCCGTCTCCGGGGATTATGAGCGGAAGAGGGTCATTCTCTTTGATCAGATCGGACATGCGCGGGCAATGGAGCAGCGCATCGGTTTCCTCAAGCAGCGGCATCATGAGGTCGGGCTCAATATAAGGAAGAGGGAGCAAGAGCTCGAAGAGATGGCCAGAGAGGAGGCGAACTTACAGGCAGAGCTTGCGATTCTCGATGCGGGCCTTGAAAAACTATCAAGGACTATCCGGGAAAAACAGGATGCAATCCATACGCTTATGCAGGAAAGTACGGAAAGCCAGGCCAAGATTGAAAGGGATTCCCAGTCCTTGATTTCCCTAGAAAAGACACATACCGAGCTTGCGACCAAGATCACGATGCTCGGCCGGATCATCAATAGGTGGCCTGCAAGCCCGGAAGGGCATGAGAACAATGGTTTCAAACGGGTATCGGACGCTATCAGGGTTGCGACGGGATTTGAGGAGACGGCCGGATCATTGGGGGATGTTCTGGATTATCTCATCATCAACGACCATGATGAGGTGATTGGTCCAGAAGGAATACGGGCACAGGGACCTGGATTCATACCAACACGACCGCACCTGGACGGACACAAAGAGGATGCCTCCTTTCAAGTGAAAGGCCTCCTGGGGCCTTTGCGTGCCTATGTCGCAGCAAGCCCTGGATTTGAAGGGGTTCTCGAGGTATTAACGAGGGGCAAATGGGTAGTTAAGGACATGCAGCAAGCCCTGAAGCTCTGGCGCCAAGGGTATCGTTCGCAGACCCTAATCACCCGCGACGGAATGATCCTGGAAAGCTCCGGTATCTTGCGCACAAGTCCCGAGAAGGATAAATATGCCGAGATTTTGAAGGCCAAGACAGAGTCGCTTGCCCTGACGGAGCAGATGAAGGCTTTGGAAGGCACCTTGAAAGAAAAAAGGATATCTCTGGAAGAAGCGAAGGGGAAGTTTGGTCTTCTCATTACTGCTTTGGAAGGGGTTTCTGGCAAAATCAAACGGGATGAAACAGAGATAGAAGCTTGCAAGGAAAAACGGCACGGGATACTAAGCACGATGGAAAGGATGACGGATCGAAGGAAGACCTTCGATTATGATATCCTTACTTGGGAAGGGATGTCCTACAGCATAGCGCAGGATATTGAAAAGGCCGATGAGGAGAAGAAGGGATATGACACCCAGGTAGATGCCCTGCAGATAGAATTGAAGATGCTCGATACCAGAAAGATGGAGGCCAAGAAAGATCTCGATACGGTCCAGGGAGGTCTACAGACAATCAGCGAACGGCTCCAGGAAAATAAGGTGGCCTATGCCTCAAAAGAGGAGCGGTTAAAAGGGCTCAAGGGTTTGCTCGGGATGAGATACCAGGAGATCGAAAGCGATGCGATCAGGATACAAGAGCTGAAGGAGAAGGAGGGAGAACTCATCGCCAGCCTTGGTGAAATGGAACAAGCGCTTATTAGTGCTCAAGAGGAGATCAAACGCCAGGAGGTAAGATACGGAGCATATCTCCCGCAGTTCAAGGATCATACACTCAAGGCGGAGACAATCAGGAAAAACATGGATGAGTTGAACAATGCCCTGACCTCCCTGGAGAAACAGAAGCAGGATCTGATGCTCAGCGACAAGGAGCAGGAGATTGCTTACAAGATGATGCTCGAGCGGTATACCGCACGCTTCGGGTCGGGGCTGCCGCAGGTGCCGGAAGATTTCGATCCAGAAAAGGCCAGAGCCGAGATCGCCCAGTATCAGACGAGGATTGAGGTCATGGGTCAGATTAATTTTGCTGCCATCGAGTCCTATGAGGAGGCACAGACCAGATTTGACGAACTGCATAAGCAGTATGAGGACATCGTCCTCGCCAGCACGCGTTTGCGCGAGCTCATAGCGAATATCGAACGCGAGAGCGCCAAGGAATTCATGGCCACATTTGCCAAAGTCAGGGCCAATTTCCAGGAGATCTTCACCACGATGTTCGGGGGAGGCCAGGCGGATATCGTCCTGCAGCAGGGCGGCGGTATCGATGCAGGGGTCGAAATCTTTGCCTGCCCGCCATTCAAGCGTCTGAAGGCAATGTCGCTTCTTTCCGAGGGGGAAAAGACCCTATGCGCCATTTCCTTCACCTTTGCCTTGTTCAAGGTACGGCCGAGCCCCTTTTGTATCCTGGACGAGGTGGATGCCCCACTCGACGATGCAAATCTGGAGCGGTTCAATCGTCTCATCAAGGCCTTCTCGAAAGACTCGCAATTCCTCGTGGTGACCCACAACAAAAACACCCTGGAAGTCGCTGATATTATATACGGCATCACCTTTGATGTCCCCGGCGTTACTAAAGTAGTCTCCATGGACTTACAGAGGGAGAAGGGATAAAAGTTTTCCCCTTATAGGGATATTTTTTTCTACAATATATGAGCAAAGGTGAAAATTTCGTGCAATTTCACCTTGATTTTTGTGCATATTGTTTGCAAAGGAATTCTGGGGAATGCGAAATATGCCGCGGATGATTGCAATAACATCTGGAAAGGGTGGGATAGGCAAGAGTAGTTTCGTACTCAATGTCGGCATCAGCCTTGCCAAGATGGAGTTCCGTGTACTCCTGGTTGACGGCGACCTCGGGCTTGCCAATCTCGACATCCTGATGGGCATCATGCCGCAGAAGAGCCTTGAAGATGCCATATTGGATAGGGCGGAACTGAAAGATATCATCCTCCCCACTGATTATAAGATCAAGCTTCTCCCGGCGAGCTCAGGTCTAGTGGATATGGCGGATCTGCCAGAGGAGAGGATATTCCGGCTCGTGGGAGATTTGATAGAGGTGTCCAAAGATATGGATTTCATCCTTGTGGATACCACATCGGGTATGGCGAGCAATCTTATATCATTCCTTATAGCGGTACCGGAGGTCATTGTCGGGATTAATCCTGAGCCTACTTCGTTGACGGAAACCTATGGTCTCATCAAGACTCTGAAAAGCAACGTGTATGGGGGAAAAATCTCTGTGTTCTCGAGCATGGTCGATGATTATGCCGCAGGCCATGCCCTATTCAAGAAAATATCTTCTGCCTCCCAAAGGTTTTTAGATACCCAGATCGAGTATGTAGGGCCGGTATGCAACGATGAACGGCTCCATATGGCAATAGCGGAACAAGTCCCCGTCGTGGTGCGTTTCCCGACATCAGATATCGCTAGGTGCTACCGGGTTATTGCTACCACCCTTTTGGCACATGAGCCCCAACCGATCAACATCGAGCGTTTCTGGGCCAGGTTCATCCATATGGTGAGGGATATAACCAGGCCACAGATAATGAAGGAGATATCCTTCGATGTGGAACAGGTAAAGGAGAACAGCCTTGAGAAGACCATGGACGCGATCCTCGAGGAACAACGGAGGACTAGGCTTCTTCTGGAACGCCTTCTCTTCCTGATGGAAGGAACACAGAGGATCAAGAGGGATGATCCATTTGACAAACTGCTGGATAGCTGAAACCCCAAGCGTGGCCGGGACGCTGTGGGTTGCGGGGGATGCCACAAAGATTACCGCCATCTCCTGGGAGAGGCTCGATGGCAGATCTCGCACGGGGGAGCTGACCTGGTTCCTGGTTGGCCTTGAGGCATACCTCTCGCAAAAAGCCAAGATATTCCCTGGCGGGCTTGGCTTTGAAGGGGACCGGCCAATCTGGTCACGGGATCCAAGTCCCTACACGCCTTATACCCTTTGGCAGAAGGTGATCATAGCCATGGCATCCATTCCCTATGGGCGGACGAAAACCTACGGTGATATCGCCCGGGAGTTGGGAAACCGCAGTCTCGCCAGGGCCGTTGGCAGGATATGTGCCTCGAACCCCCTGCCGGTGGTGATCCCCTGCCATCGGGTCATAGCGCAAAGAGCGCTTGGAGGATACAGCGGCGGGCTCGACAAGAAACGTTTCCTCCTCGGTCTTGAAGGACTTGCCACATAAGCGCAAATCCCCCCCCCTCCTCACTAGACCCCCAGGGGATCAGCAAGCTTAGACATCTGCCGTTCATACAGCTTGCCAAGAAGGTGTTTCGGCGAGGAGGATAAACGGTTGGTCCATGATGGGACGTCTGATGATGCGCCTATTACGGCAATCCTCACGGATTATGGAGGGAAGGGGGGGATAAGCAGCCAGGGGAAGAAGCGGGGATTCCTTGTTTGACAATACCGGGAGGGTTATATATACCTTTCTGAGTGCAAAGATATGATGGCTACCATATTAGAGAGGATCATGGATCGCATTGGTGGCGATTATAGACAGCTCAAAGTACGCAGGGCAGTGATCGGAACGGGGTATATTATGGTCGAGGTTGACGAGTGTCGCGTAGGGCTCAGCGCCAATATCTCCCACTCCCGGAATGAGGATTGCGCGGTATGGGAGAGGGCAGGTGCGATCGCCGGATCATGCGTGGGAGTTATCCTAGCCAAGGGCAAGGGCATGCACCACATTGGCCGGGCTGTGGATATCGCCACGTTCAATGCCGTGTCTGACCTCCCAGGTGATTACTCCGGGAGATATTCTGGACTCCCTTGTCCTCCGTGATGGAGATCTCATCGCCATGATTGGGTACATCCAGCCGGTGGCTATTGCCTTGGCAAAAAAGGGGTGTGCCGTGGCGGTTATCGAGCAAAGGCCGGTCATAACCCCCTTAATCAGGCTACGGGACGAGCTTCCCGTAGTACTGTCCCGGGCGGATATCAGCATCACGGTCACAGCGCTCCTTAATAAAACCCTCCACGGTATCCTCAGGCTCGCGAAATTTGTCCGCGAAATTGTACTCATGGGACCGAGCACCCTAATGGTTCCTGAAGCCTTTCAGTCCACAGGCATCGCCTGGCTGGCTTGTTCCCGGATCCTTAAGCCGCAAAGGCCCTTTCAGATCGTCATGGAAGGCGGCAAGGCTCAGGCCTTTTTCCCGGCCTATGTTTTGCAGAAGGTTGTGCGGGAGGTCATGGCTTGAATCCCCTCATTGACAACTATGCCAGGAGGATACGCTACCTGCGCCTATCGGTGACGGACCGATGTAACCTGAGGTGCAGGTATTGCATGCCGGAGGAAGGCGTACAATGGCTTCCCCATGAAGGGATCATGCGCTATGAGGAGTTTCTTAGGATCATCAGGCTATGCGTCAGAAGGGGTGTGGACAAGGTGCGGTTGACGGGCGGGGAACCTCTTGTCAGAAAGGGCATCCTCGATTTCATTCCCCGTATCAGGGAGATCGAGGGAATCAAAGATCTTTCGCTCACCACGAACGGGGTCTTGCTTGAACCTATGGCCAATGCCCTGCGCGCCGCGGGGATAGAACGCGTTAATATCAGCCTGGATACCCTTGACAGGGCGAAGTATGCCTATATCACGCGCACCGACGCCTTTGACAGGGTGCTGTCCGGCATACGCAAAGCCAGGGAGGGAGGGTTCAAAGTGAAGATCAACGTAGTTGCAATCAGAGGGTTTAATGATGATGAAATCTTGTCTTTTGCGCGGCTCACCCAAGCTGAGAGCATGGATGTCAGTTTCATCGAGCTCATGCCGGTCGGATGTGCAGCACGTTTCGCTCCAGCGCGCCCTATCACGGCATTGGATATCAGGCAGATCATAGTCAAGACGTTCGGCAGCTTAGAGCTCGTGGAGTCTGGCCTCGGTCCTGCAAGCCTGTACAGGATACCAGGGGCCAAAGGCAAGCTGGGATTCATTGAACCGCTGTCCGAAGGGTCTTTCTGCTCCCGGTGCAACCGGATCAGACTGTCTGCGAACGGGCACTTGAGGCCGTGCCTGTTTTCAGACAAGTCCATAGACCTCCTCGGGCCTCTCAGGCAGGGGTTACAGGACGATGGCTTAGAGGAATTGCTCGTTGCAGGGATCAGGAGCAAACCAAGTAGCGGTTTCAACCGTGAGGGACAGGGTTGTGTTACCCTCATGAGCAAGATTGGTGGCTAGGTGGCAGAAACTAGCGGGTTACCCCGATCGATGTAAGGAGCCTTCCAAAGGACTCCAGTTCGCGTTCGAAGAGGATCCTGTTCGTATTGAGCAGGGCCAACCCGGAGAGGACATCCCCCGAGGCGCTGTTATCCTCCCATACGACTTTGCAATAGAGCGAAATTGGATCTGCCTTTTCGGGATGAGCGATATGCAACCTGACGATGGTGCCGATGGGTATCTCTGCGCCGGAGATGCACACGCCGCCTCTGCAGGCATTGATGATCGACACCTCTTTCTTGAGGCCCTTGAGCTCAATCGCTCCCAGTACATTGGATACCTGAAACCGCTCAAAGTGGCGCTTTTCTTTTATGTACGGCATCTATTTTGCAATAAAGAGAATTCAAGCATATGTCAAGCAGGGAATTGTCTGCATTTCAGGATAAGTCAGCGAGGAATGTCTTGACCCGTGCAACATACTGATCGGCAAAAGGCGATGTAAGGGCGCTGATATGCCCGACACCCTCGAGGATCAAGATATCCTTCGGCTCATGGGCGCTCGCGAACATTTTGAGTGAATGCGTGTAGGGGACGACCTCGTCGGCCGTACCGTGGATGAAGAGCTTCGGGACTGTGCTTAAGGGGAGGGTGTCGAGCGCGGACACTTGTGGCATGTTACACTCGGCAAAGGGATAGGCCTCCCGGAAGAGGTCATAGAAGGAATAGAGGGCCGAATCCAGGATTGCCCCCGTAAGTTCAGGGAAGTCAGGGAGTATGCGTGCAAGGGTGAATCCTCCCATAGACTGGCCGAAACCAAATATGGTCTCCCCAAATCTTACCGGTAAATCAAAGACGAAGCGGAATACGGCCCGCGCATCGTCCTGAATGCCACTCAAAGTCGGTCGGCCCTTTGACTGACCATACCCGCTATAATCAAAGGTAACCAGCCTGTGCCCCATCTCCAGGAAAAACAGGGCACCCATGATATGGGAGGTCATGTTCTCGGCGTTGCCGTGGAGGTTGATGATGGTGACCGATTTGAAGGTTTCCTTTCTCGGCTGGATAAACCAACAGTGCAGGCGTTCTTCCACCCAGATGTCCTCGCGCTGGAGGCCGATGTGTACAGGATCGAAATAGATAATGGAATCGGGATAAAAGCAGCTGTCTTCCGTGATTTTCATAGGCATAGATAATAACGGCACATTTCCATTATGCAACCCCCATACATGAGCGATCAGGAAGGAAAGGCACCAAAGAGGGCAGGGCAGGCAACGCAGGGTGTTTTCTGTGAATGGTTGCGGCCTCAGTCCGTATGATTGCATCCCTTGAGACCAAGGCGGGTTGGAGGGATTGAGTTCTTTATGATATGGCTTGAGAACACCTTCGGTTGAGCCTAACGAAGACAGCCATTTTCCCCCTTGCATATCCTTGAGAACACGGTACCATAGAGTTATGTGCGGCCGGTTCGTATTCACCGATCCCTCCCGCATCAGGTCATTGATGCCTGACGCTCATATCGATGACCAGATCATCATGGGATTCAAGTCCCAGTATAATATTGCACCCTCCCAGCAGATTCTAACGATGCTCAATGACGGACAAAGGACGGTCACCTATACCCGGTGGGGGCTTATCCAATTCTGGGCCAAGGACAAGGCGGTGGGTTATAAACTTATCAATGCCAGGGCGGAAACCCTGCTGGAGAAGCCGACTTTCAGGTCTTTGGTCCAGAAGCGTAGATGCATGCTATTTGCCGACGGCTTTTACGAATGGAGCAGGACGAAGAAAAAAGCCCCCCACTATATTCACCTGAAGAACAACGAACCATTCGCCTTTGCCGGCCTCTGGGATACATGGATGGATAAGGAGCGCGATGAGGTAATCATCTCGAGCACCATCATCACCGCCGGCGCCAATGATGTGATCATGGGCATCCATGACCGGATGCCGGTCATCTTGCAGCCTGATTGTTACGACCTGTGGTTGAGTCAGCCGCAGAAAGATCCGGAGGGCATCCTGTGGTGCTTGCAAGCCGATCCATCCGAGGCCATGGAGACCTATGTTGTCTCACCACTGGTGAACAACCCGAAGAATGATACACCGGAATGCATACTACCGAGCGTAAGGAAGGAAAAATCTGGATGAAGTATTTCGACGAATCCGTCATAGCTCTTATCAAGCGGCGCTGCTCATGGAGGAGCTA
Organism: uncultured Bacteriovoracaceae bacterium; assembly: GCA_964353605.1. Lineage (GTDB taxonomy): Bacteria > Desulfobacterota > Desulfomonilia > UBA1062 > UBA1062 > CAYGXB01. The sequence goes on along the minus strand of CAYGXB010000018.1, from coordinate 9,888 downwards.
CAGCGATCGACCGGTGGAGGAGGACAAGCAGGCAGCCCTTGGCACATGCATTTCCCGTCTCGAACCGCCTCCTTTTGGCTCGAAGGCCCATTTTGTCATCGTCGATGTGCCGCAGGGCAAGGGAGGAGTAAAGGGGACCTATGGAGTGATACGGGGGGCACTTACCTTCCTCGTCGGCGCCACCATGGAAAATCCCAAGGCCATGGATGATTTCGGCTATCTGTTCGAGCAGCTCATCCTGTGCGCCACCAGCATGGATCTTGCGACATGCTGGATGGGTGGGACCTTCAGTCGGTCAGCATTCGCGCAGAAGATCGGACTCCAGCCCGGCGAGGTGCTTCCGGCAGTCAGCCCGCTTGGCTACAGCGCCGAGCGGCGGACCGTGGTCGATTCTCTCATCCGCCTGATGGCAGGATCACGGAACAGGAAGCCATGGGGGGAATTGTTTTTCCGGAACAATTTCAGCAACCCAATAAACGAATTGTCCACGGGTGATCTCGTCGGTCCCCTCGAGATGGTGCGAATCGGCCCCTCGGCATCGAATAATCAACCATGGAGGCTTGTCCTGGGCAGCACTACCACTAATTTCTTCCTCCAGCGGACAAGGGGTTATGACAGGTTCTCATCGCTGGATCTCCAACGGCTCGATATGGGTATCGCGATGTGCCACTTCGAGCTGACAGCTAAGGAGCTTGGCATGAGGGGGAGATGGGAAGTGAAGAATGTCCCCATCCCTCTGCCGGAGCGGACCGAGTATTGTGTGAGCTGGATCAGGGAGGAATAGGGTGCACCCATGGAGATCATCTACGGCGTCAATCCGGTGAAAGAGGCAATAAAAGCAGGCAGGAGGAGGATCTTCGAGATCATGGTCTCCCGCGAGCAGTACGAGGACATCGCCTCAATGGTCAGAGGCATGCCTATCAATGCACTCTCCAGGAAAGAGCTCGACAGGATCGTTGGGGAGAGGAATCATCAGGGGGTGATCGCCAAGGTTTCACCCTACCGGTATACCGCGCTCGAGGATCTCATAGATTTGGCTGTCGTTGTGCTCCTCGATTCCGTGGAGGACCCCCAGAACCTTGGGTCCATCATCAGAACAGCTAATGCCCTGGCCGGGGCCGGTATTGTCATCCCGGAGGACAGATCCGCATCCATCACCCCGGCCGTGGTAAAGGCCTCCGCCGGAGCGACCGAGCATGCGCGTATTGCCCGCGTCACCAACCTAAGGCAGGCGGCCAAGGAGCTGAAAAAATGCGGCTTCTGGTTGGTGGGGCTCGAGCCTGCCGCTAATGATCCTCTCGAGGAAACACCGCGATTCGATAAGCTCGCTTTGGTCCTCGGTGGGGAGGATACCGGCATCCGGCCGGTCATGGAGAAGGAGCTCGATCTTTTGTGCCATATCCCCATGCAGGGGGCGTTCAATTCCCTCAATGTCGCCCAAAGTGCTGCAATTGCGCTCTATGAACTCATAACCCGAAGAAAATAAGGACGCTCGAACCCTCCCCGAGGTCAAAGCGGGCGGAGGGGATTGAGCTTTTCCCTGTTTTTATGCTATGCAAGATCGCATGCAAGAAGAGATCGAAGGATGTTATCAAAGTGTTGATGCCCTCAAGTATACCGGGAGGGAGTTTCGATCCATCCGGGATGATGTCTGCCGGGAGGAATCTTATGTCCTCTTTCTGAACGGAATCCAGGTGGTCACCCTCATCGTCAGCCCATCCCAGTTGAGGGAGCTGGGGGTTGGTTTCGTCGTCAGCGAAGGCCTTGCCAGCGGTGTGGAGGAGGTAAAGGTAAGTGGAAATACGATCCAGGTATATGCCAAAGCCGCCCGATTGCCTCAAAAGAAGATCACGGAATCGAGCGGCGGCATGTCCATGGGAAATCCTCCACAAAAGGTAAGCTCCGCGCTGACTCTCACCGCCGAAGAGGTCTTTCACGTGATCTCCGAGATCATCTCCGCATTATGGCTGAAGACCGGGGGTGCGCATTGTTCGGTCCTCTACTCCGGTGGTAGGCTCATCGCCATGAGCAGCGATGTCGGCCGGCACAACACCATCGATAAGGTGATCGGTTTCGCCATCCTAAACCGGATCGATCTCTCCCTGTGCATCCTCGGCTGCACCGGGAGGCAGCCGGCTGGCATGGTGACCAAGGCCGCACACGCCGGGGTCCCGGTGATCGTATCTAAAGCCGCCACCACCCAAAAAGGCATTGCCATTGCAGAGGAGGCGGGAGTCACCCTCATTGGCAGGGTTAGGGAAAATGCCTTTACCATTTATACACACCCGGAGCGAATCATGGGCTTTTTAGAAAGTAAGAAAGCAAGAAAAGGGGGAAGGAGATGTCAACGGAAATAAACACCAGGGATCTCATGCGCTATTTCAAGAATGACAAGTTCGCCCAGTTCATCGGCATAGAGCTCCTTGACGTGCGGGAAGGCTGGGCCAAGGCCGTCCTGGAGATCAAGGACCACCACCTCAATGGCCTCAAATCCGTGCATGGAGGGGTGATCTATTCCCTGGCCGACCTCGCCTTTGCTGCTGCGGCAAACTCTAAAGGCAGGGTGGCCGTAGCCATCAATAACACCATCTCCTATGTAAAGGCGCCCCAGGGCACTGTCATCTACGCCGAGGCCCAGGAGGTATCCCAAAACCATAAGCTCGCCATTTACGCGGTGAATGTTACCGATGCCCAGGGTGAGATCATCGCAGTCTTCCAGGGCATGGTCTACCGGAAGAGACATAAAATCGATTACTACGAAAAGTTGTGAATGATCCTCCACGATCTCTGCCTTTTTTTCGCGTCCGCAGCTTTAAATAAATGCTGAATCCCCCATCCCTCCTAGAGACTGTGTCGTAATTCGGAAAACAGGCCAAAAAGTTTGTTTTCCGGAGTGGTTTTGCCCCTCAAATTCAAAAATATTTCGTTGTGAGCCATTTTATGAGGCCTCTTTTTTCGACAAAATAATTGAAAAAAATTGCGATACATTCTTCTAGTCTTCAGGGGTGCTAGACATCCGCAGGTGAGGGAGGAACGCGACCCACCACGCCGTACTCCTCCCCAACCAGCGGATCTTTGGCCCCTTTCGAGATCAAGGGGGTTGGGGGATTGATCTTTTCTGCCACTGGTCTCATCTTTTTCCAAGCGCAGGCCGAAATACGGTGTAGCTGAAGAGGAGGTATTATGGGCACTGATATTTTGCTCATTATAGTACTTGCGGCCATGCTCTGGTTTATCCTCATATACAACAAACTCGTCCGACTGCGGAACATGGTGAAAGAAGGCTGGAGCGGGATCGATGTCCAGCTCAAGCGACGCTCCAACCTGATTCCCAACCTGGTGGAGACCGTTAAGGTCTATATGGGTCATGAGCGAGGACTGCTCACCGAGGTCGCCGAACTCAGGTCCCAGGCCATGCATGCCCAGAAAGTGGGCGAAAAGGGGCAGATCGAAACCGCCTTGTCCCGCACGCTCGGGAACCTCTTCGCCGTGGCCGAGGGCTACCCGGACCTGAAGGCCAGCCAGAACTTCCTGGAACTCCAGAAGGAACTCACCGAGATCGAGGACCAGATCCAAATGGCCCGACGATACTATAATGGGACCGTGCGGAATCTGAACATTGTCATCGAATCCTTCCCCAGCAACATCGTGGCCTCGATGTTCAGATTCACCCAGGCGGAATTCTTTGCCATTGAGGAAGCTACCGAGCGCGCAACGCCCCAGGTGCAGATCTGATTCCACCGTCCGGTTCCGGAAAAGGAAGGGAAAACATGAAGAGAATGCCTGTACTCCTGATGCTGTTGGTTTCTTGTCTTGCCACGTTATGGGTGAGCCCGTTCGTTCATGCTGAGAGCAAGGAACGGATCCTCGGCTACGACAGCCGCATAGTCGTGCAAACAGACGGGGCCATAGTGGTCAGCGAAACCATACGAGTTGTCTCTACGGGCGATAAGATCAAGCACGGCATCTATCGCGATTTCCCCACTCGCTACAGGGATGAGTATGGAAATGCATGCATCGTTGCCTTCCAAGTACTTGAGATCTTCAAGGATGGTCAGCCAGAAGCATGGCACAATAAGAATCTCAGCAACGGTGTCAGGATCTATATCGGGAAGGAAGACATCCTCCTCAACCCGGGGGAATACACCTACACCATCACGTATAAAACAACCCGCCAGATCGGTTTCTTCGATAAATTCGACGAGATCTACTGGAACGTGACCGGGAATGATTGGGAATTCACCATCGAGAAAGCCTCGGCCACCATCGAGCTCCCGCCGGGCGCCGAAGTCCTCTCCAATACCGCCTATACCGGACCCAAAGGCGCAAAGGGGAGCGATTGTATCATCGGACGCGACGAGAAGGGCAACACGACCTTCTCAACGACGCGGGCACTCAATCCCGGCGAGGGCATCACAATCGCTGTTTCCTGGCCAAAGGGCTTTGTGCGAGAACCGACCAGGGCCGAAAAGATAACGTATTTCCTCAAGGACAATGGCAGTACGATTGCTGGTTTGATCGGGTTCATCATGCTCCTGATCTATTTCCTTGCGACCTGGGCTCAGGTGGGCAAGGACCCCGAAAGGGGCGTTATCATCCCGCAATACGAAACGCCGAAAGGCTTCTCCCCTTCTGCCGTGCGCTACATCATGCGCATGGGCTTCGACTACAAGGCCTTTTCGGCTGCCTTGGTCAACATGGCGGTCAAGGGGTTCATCACCATCGAAGAGGATGATGTCGGCGGTTATTCGTTCATCAAGAAGGGGAGCGACGAGACTGCCTTGTCAGGAGGCGAAAGACGGATCGCCAAAGAGTTCTACGGTAAGCAAACGTTCGTTGCCGTCAAGACTCACAACCAGGAAACGATCAAGAAGGCCATCAATGCCCTGAAGCAGAACCTCTCCCTCGAATACGAGAAGATCTATTTCATGACCAACTCAAAATACCTTATTCCCGGCCTGGTCCTCACCATCCCGATTCTCATCGGCACTGTGCTTTTGGGCAGGGATAAGGGGCTCGCAGCGTTCATGACCGCCTGGCTTTCCGGATGGACGGTCGCATGTGTGTTCCTGGTGTACCAGGCCAATAAGGCCTGGAAAAAGGCCTTTACCACAGAGGAATCGAGGATCATGAATTTGCTGGGCGCATTCTTCATCTCCCTCTTCGCGGTCCCCTTTCTAGCTGGCGAAGGCTTCGGATTGTGGGCCTTTGCCTCCGCAACCTCCCCGCTGGCCGTCCTGATCATCCTCGCCATCATTTTCATTAATATCCTTTTCTACCACTTCATGAAGGCCCCGACCATCAAGGGTCGCGCTGTCATGGACCAGATCGAGGGTTTGAAGCTGTACCTCTCCGTGGCGGAAAAGGACCGGCTCAACATGCTCAATCCCCCTGAGAAGACCCCCGAGACCTTCGAGAGATTCCTCCCTTACGCCTTGGCCCTCGACGTCGAACAGGCATGGTGCGAGCAGTTCGCCGACGTTCTGGACAAGGCCCGCACCGAGCGGAATTATTCCCCGGCATGGTACTCCGGGGGCCATTTCGGCACCTTGGGCGCTGGCGGATTAGCCTCGAGCCTCAGCTCCCTCTCCTCGACTATCTCCTCGGCCTCGGCTCCAGGCTCAAGCTCGGGAGGCGGCGGATCCTCCGGCGGGGGTGGTGGCGGAGGTGGTGGCGGGGGTTGGTGAAGAGGATGTTCGTGGGGGAATTCTTTTTGGTAAAAGGGGGTTCCCCCACGCCCCCTTTCCAAATTTTCAATGGAGATTGGGCTACCCATGACATAGGAAGTAGGAGGCCCAATCTCAAAGCTGTCGGCCCTCTTCCCCCGGACGGATGAAGTGATACAGGCCATCCATGGCTCATGCCATACAGGGCGTACCTTCGGCATAATTATTTTGCTATTCTACAAAATAGGGCAGTGGGGAAGGGAACGATGTCTTATATGCGGTCGGACTCGATGATGTAGATTCCCTTGAGGTCTGTCTTGGCAGTCTGCACCATGGCGTGGGCGACTGTTCTGGCCTCTATGGGGCGGTATTTCTTCAGCGGGCCAACCATGATGCGGGAGAGGGGCTTAGAGAGGTTCTTGACAATTTCCTCGCCGAGTCTGAACTCCTGTCTGTGTCCCAGAAGCAAAGATGGTCTGAAGATGTAAAGGGCCTGGAACCCTAGGGGAGTGAGTTTCTGTTCCACTTCGCCCTTAACCCGGTTGTAGAATACCCGGGACTCCGGGTCTGCGCCCAGGGCGGTGACGATAAGGAATTGTTTTGCGCTGTGCTTGAGGGCGAGGCGTGCGATTTCGAGGGGATAGAGGCAGTCGACCTTGTAGAACACCTCTTGGGAGCCGACCTTTTTGATGGTCGTGCCGAGGCAGCAGAAGACGTCGTCGACGTGGAAGATGCGTGCATCATCTGTAAGCCGGTCGAAGTCTGCGATATGCTGTTCGAGCTTAGGATGCTGTCTGGAAAGGAATCTCCTTGCAAGTACGATCACTTTCCCGTAGACGGGGTCTCTGAGCAGGAGATCGAGGCAATGGCCTCCGATGAGACCGCTTGCGCCTGCGAGGAGAGCAGTGCGCTGTTCCATGTCTTCGCTCGGATTCATCAAGCTAGAACAGCCTGACCATGATGAAGAGGGTGATGAGGAAGACGGCAATGGCGGTCTGGTGCTCGGTGTTCTCGATGGCTTGGGCAAAAGACCAGGGATGTTTTGTCCCTTCGGGGTAGGGATCGATTCTGGGGATGAAGTACGGAACTTCCCGTTTGTACTTGAGGAATACCTCTCCGAACATCCGTTCGAGCCGCCCCCACTCCTTCTCCTGCTTTCTCGGTATATAGGAGAGGAAGAAGATGACCGAGGTCAGCACCCAGACGACCGGATTCTTCGCCATGATGCATAGCCCCGTTCCTATAACGAAGCTTCCGAGGTAGAGGGGGGACTGCAGATAGGCGTAGGGACCCGATGTCGTGAGCTCGTCATTCTTCCTGATATGGCCGGCCGCCCAGAATCGCAAGGCCTCCCCGGAGGCGACAATGAGGAGGCCGAAAAAGCAGGAGACCCAACTGGGGTTGGCGAATATCACCAGGAGCGCAATCATGGCATACAAGGCTGCCGTCCTGCTCGTGACCTTTTCCAGTTTTTGCATAAGATCCATGCTTTCCTCTCAATCGAAACGGTATGTGCGAGGAGAACTTATAGATTCTCCTCGTCTTAGTCAAGCTTCACCTTGTTCCCCTTGGGTATTTGCAAGGCTGCGGTATCCGAGGTAGCAGAGCGCACCGAGGAGGACGAAGCGCATTTTATGTCGCAGAATGAATCCGAGCAAGGCCTTCAGAAGCTTGAGGGCAAATTTGAGCACGTAGAGGGATGCCACGGCGATGGCGGCTATCTTGACCCCCGTGAATGCATCCCCCTTGAGAAGGCCATACCGTAAGGAAAGCTCCTTCCGTATGGCAAGGAGTTCCGCCTTGAGTTCCTCTATTTCATTTCTCACTTCTGTCTCACCCATCGTATATCCTCTCCCACCTGATCAAATGTAGATTTCGCCTTCTCAATGTCCTTCTTCATATTCAAGAGCCCTATCAGGGTCAGGACCAGTCCTATGAGAAGCAGGGCAACCGTCACGATCAATGCCGAGGCCCAGGGCATGAACCACGTGTTGAGGTACAGGACAATCGCGACGAGGAGAACAAAGCCTCCGAGAGCCAGGCATACGCAGCCTGCAATGGCCAGAATGAGCCCCAATGAGATGTTTTTGATATGAACACCAAGTACCTGCCCCACGTACTGTTTTTCAAGGGTTGCCAGCCGCTTCGCCCCCTTGATATAAGTCCCAATGAGCTTGAACGATGATACCTTAGCAATATCCTCGACCTTCATGTTCGTACACTCCTGCCACCCATGGCTTACTGACCAACCAGCGGGCGCTTGGCCTGCTTGCGGATTTCTTTTTCATCCGCCCACTCGATGAGTCCGGTGGAGATATTCACGAGGTTGAGGGTGATCTTGAAGTAGACATCCTCCACCCTTCCGGCCTTCTTTTTAATGGATGTGATCTCGCCATAGAGGAAGTAGTCGGCCCCAACCTGGTTACCGAACCGTTTGGCCGTTTTGGGGTCCACGATGCCCGAGCTGGTCTGGTACTCAAGCTGCTTCACGGTCTCGTCGTTCGCCTCGCTCACCGCGGAGAATCGTACCCTCCCGGATTTGAGCAGGGTAACTTTGATCTTGTCCGTAATGGACTGCGTGTCGATGTGCTCATCGGTTTTGTTCTTCACGTTGTGGACGTAAACGACTGGCCGTTGACCGGACTGGAGCAGCGGCGTGGCCAGGAGCGAGTTCACCATCTTCTCCGCGATCATCTGGAGGTCGGTGGAGCCGAACTCGGTGGTAATTGTCTCGACCTGCTCAGGGCTCCCGTAGGTGACGTTCGGCTGGGTGGCGCAGCCGCTGGCGAGCATGACGATCATACCAAGAGAAAACCATACTGCGATTATCTTCATACCTTTGTCCTCCTCGCTTTTTTATTATGATCTATCCGGTGATCGGATGGGGTTTACGGATCATGAGCTTGAAGTTCACCGCATGGTTTGATGGCGAGACAGATTTGAATCCCCTACCCTCCATGCTGCCCAGGGTGGAGGGAATCCAGGCCGTGAGCGAGGACACCTCGAATCCGCTCGCATCGTACCAAATGAACCGATACTCAAAGCTGACGTCACGTTGCGTCGCGTTCTGGATGATAACCTGGGCTTCCAGGCCGTCCCCGAGGTTCCTCAGGTTCACCTCACCAAAGGTGAGCTTTTTTGAAAGGCTCGTATCGTTGACTACGATCTTCTTCTCACCCGTTTCCTTTACCTCGATGATGTTGGGCGCGGTCCCCCTCGCGCAGCTGGCGAGAACCAGGACAGATAGCCATATGAGATAGTGCATCTTTTTCATACTCCCTCCTAATATACTTGAGAATGTATGGAAAGGACGCCATCAGACGCCCTTGCCAGTATGACGACATGTTTGGCTCTTCCAGGGATGCTCATCGTACCCTTTCCCCCTATCGGCAGGACGGATATGGTGATCTCCCGGGTCAGCTTGGGAACGAAGAGCCTTGCCACATGCACCTGTTTGGGAAGGGTGGACCAGGTCCTGAGGTCGGCCTGCTCGGTGATTATGGAGACGATGCTCCCGGCGAGCGCCCCCCCTGCACCATACTCGTTTCTGAGTTGCCGTGTGGCGTACCCCTTGAGGACAGATCTGGCGATCTGCTTGGCCAAGAGGATGGGGAATTCGTCGAGCAGATTGCGCGCCGCGATGGCGTCCATATCCGAGACGATGCTCGTTTTCTCCCCCCGTTCATTGCACGACACCATGCCGGCTACCGTTGCCGAGGGCGTAAATCGGTAGACCGGGAAGGCGGCAGAGACGATTCCGCTCCCCGTTGGGATGGGGAATTTAACCTGCTCTTTATGAGGGGCCATGCCAAATTCAAAAACAACGAAGATATCAATGCCATCCCGTAGGATCGGGTCCATTTTTCCGAAGCTGTTCTCCCAGCGTTCCTGGTCATCGCTGTAATGGAGGTCCTTGCTCAACCGGATGAGGTCCCTCTGGATGGCCCTGCAGTCCGGAGCGGCGTCAATCGCCTTCTTGAGGTCGATGTACGCCTCGTCCACCTCCAGGTTGAGTTCATAGACGAGCGAGCTGATGTAGTAGGCGAAGGCGTTCTGGTAGATACTGGCGACGCTCTGTGCCGTCTGCATGAGTTGATGATAACCCTGGGGGTCTGCCCTCCGGAGCGGTTCCTCCCAACGCATGCCCCTGAGGTTCTTTTGGGCATTCTCGAGCTCCTTGTAATATTTGTCATAGAGTTCCTGCTGTCTCCTATACTCGTTT
>CAYGXB010000017.1:0-19776 GCA_964353605.1 uncultured Bacteriovoracaceae bacterium | reverse complement strand
CGGCGTGGGTGTCCTCCAGTCCATGCGTGCAGCCGAGGTGCTCGATAAACAGGGTTTGAGCGTGCGCGTGATCAACATGCATACCATCAAGCCCATCGATAGAGATGCCATCCTCAAGGCGGTGAAGGAGACGCGGAAGATCATCACGGTCGAGGACCACAGTATCATGGGCGGCCTCGGTTCCGCGGTGGGCGAAATCATCACCGAGAGCGGCAAGGCCTGCGCTTTCAAGAGACTCGGCGTCCCGGACTGCTACTCTATCGTCGGTTACCCCGAAGACCTCTACCACTACTACAAGTTCGACGCGGACGGCATCGTGGAGACCGTGAGCGAGCTTATGCGCTTGGAGATCGAAGAGGATGAAAATTGGGAAGACGAGGCTTAAAGGAGGACGACTATGGCAGATAAGGTGATGCTTACGAATCGGATCGTCCTGCGCTCGATCATGCCCTTGTTCAAGGTGCTCTACGAGGCGGACAACACCCCCGTCAAGAAGCTCCTGGCGCGCTTCGACGGGATCATCCAGCTCTATGTCAAGGGCACCCAGACCGGGGCCTATCTCCAATTCAAGGACGGAAAACTGGACGTGCTCCAGGGGATCCACCCCAACCCCGACATCGCACTCCCCTTCAAGCATATGGCCGGTATGAACGCTATGTTCACGGGCGGCGTCCCCGTTTTCGGCGGCTTCCCCAAAGGCCTCTGGAAGCTCCCCCTGCTGGTTAAGCTCGTTATGCTCTTCCTGGGCCTCATGCTCCTCATGCCCAACGTCAACCCCAAGGACCCGGTTAAGCGGGAGCTCAAGGTGAAACTCATCATGTACATGGTGACCAACGCCTTAAGCCAGCTCAACAAGGGCGGTGATGAGGACATGATGGCCTGGACGGTCAAACAGCCCGACCGCATCTACCAGATGTCCGTCGAGCCGAACGGGCCGGCGGCCTTCCTCAGGGTGAAGGGCGGTAAGACGAAAGCCGGGCATGGCCGCTACACACGCAAGGCCCCCTTCGTGCACATGAAGCTCAACGGCCTTGAAGGCGCCTACAAGGTGCTTGCCGAGGGGAAGGAGACGGTACCCGCAACCGCAGACGGCGATATCATGCTCGAAGGCTCGCCGGAGTATGCCGGGTACATGGGTTCGTTCATGGTCCGCATCCAGGACATGCTTATGCCTTCCAAGGCATAAAGCAGAGCCTTCGGGATAGGAATCGCGAGGAGCTCCCGCTGAGAGCGTGCTTATAAGGTGCTGTGCGATGATCCCTTGCGGGATGGTTGCAACAGCACGGGTGAGTACGCACGATGAAGGGAGCTTACCGCACCTTTAAGCGAAAACTGTCATGGCCATTTCGTTCTCGCCGCTCCTTGACGACAGAATATGCCGGGCTGCCTGAACGAACGGCGTATGCTGATTTTCCCCGCCAAGCGCTGGGAATAGAGAAAGGCGAGGCACACCTTGCACGGGAGGAGGATGAGATGCGAGATTTTGTCAGTAAGAACGTGTATATCACGGGAGGATCGAGCGGTATCGGGCTTTCGACAGCAAGCATGCTTGCAGGCGCTGGGGCGAACGTCATCATCTTTGCCCGCACGAGGGAGAAGCTCGAGACAGCCTTGAAACAGATTGAGCAGCAGCGGGTATCGCCAGCACAGAGATTCGCCTTCCAACGGCTCGATGTGGCGGACCATGGCATGGTGAACGAGGTGATGTCCGCGGCCGTAAAGGATTTCGGCGTCCCTGACCTCCTCATCAATTGCGCCGGCAGGGCCTACCCCCGCTATTTCGAGGACATCAGCTACGCGCAGTTCGATGATACCCTGAAAACCAACCTGTACAGCATCTGGAGTACCGTAAGCGTGCTCGTGCCTTTCATGAAGCAAAAGGGCGGGACCATCGTCAATGTCTCTTCCATAGCGGGATTCGTAGGGGTATTCGGCTATACCGACTACAGCGCCTCGAAGTTCGGCATCATCGGTCTTTCCGAAGCGCTCAAGCAGGAACTGCGGCGGTATGGCATCTCGGTAGCGGTCCTCTGTCCGCCCGACACCGAGACCCCGGGGTTCGCCACCGAAAACCTCACCAAACCTGAGGAGACCAAGGCGCTATCTAAGTCTGCAAAAGTGATGCAACCGGATGACGTGGCCAAAGCATTGATCGCAGGAATCAGGAAGGATACGTTCATGATCATCCCCGGCTTCGACGGCAAACTCACGCATGTCATGAAGGGGCTGCTCCCCTCTGTCGTGGATCTCGTCATGGAGGGGACTATCCGCAAGGTGCAAAAGGGGAAATGAGGAGGAATCAATATGAAATGTCTGGTCACGGGGGCAACGGGCTTTCTGGGGACGAACCTGGTCCATGCATTGGTGAAGGACGGTTGGGAGGTGCGGGCTTTCGGTCTGCCTGGATCCGAGACCAAATACATCCAGTCCCTGCCGGTCGAAATCATGCTCGGCGATGTAACCATTCCTGATGATACGGATAAGGCCGTGCAAGGCATGGAGGTCGTCTTTCATGTTGCCGGTGACACCTCCTTCTGGAAGAAAAACTTCGAGCGCCAGAGGCGGATCAATGTCGACGGCCCCGTGAATGTCGCCAATGCATGCCTCAAATATGGTGTCAAGAGGCTCGTGCATACGAGCACCGTGGATACGCTGGGATATAACCCGACGGGTTTAGCCAATGAAACCTGGCCCAATTACAATTATGGCGGCACCGGGTACAATTATGGGGATACCAAGCGGGAAGGGGAGAAACGGGTACGGGCGTTCAATGCCAGAGGTCTCGAGGTGGTGGTGATCAATCCCGGGAGTATGATCGGCCCCTTCGATCACACCCTCCAGTTCGGCCGTCTCTTCTTCGATCTGCGGGATGGGAAGGTCCCCGGGTGCCCCAAGGGCGGAGCCCCCTTCGCCCATGTGACCGAGGTTGCCCGGGCGCACATCGCCGCCGCACGCAAGGGCAGGCCGGGGGAAGGCTATATTTGCGGGGGTGTCAACATCACCTACCGGGAGCTCTTCCAGGCCATTGCCGGGAAATGCAACAAGTCTGCGCCTCCGCTGAACTTTCCGCGCTGGGCCCTGGTTGCCTATGGGTATGCCATGGAATTCATATCGGATTTTACCAATAAGCCCCCGGATATGAACCCCGGTCAGGCGCGCTACATGACGGTCTATGCCTACTATGATTCGTCCAAGGCCATGCACGAACTGGATTTCAAGATCGTTCCGGTCTCCAAGATGATCGATGATGCCTACGCCTGGTATCAGGAGCATGGCTTTCTGTAGATTCCAAAGAATCCTGTCTGGATGAAAAGGCGTTGTGTTTTCCCGCGTACGTGCCGGGATATGGATGATGCCGATACGACTCCTCAAGGCTATGCCCGGTATTCCGGGTTGAGCGGGCAGGCGGTGTTGATGCAGTTGGGGCAGCCCTCGATGAAGAGATGGTTCACCCAGAAGGCGGCCAGGATCCCGAAATAGGCACTCCCTTGTTTCAGCAGGCGATCGTGAAGCATGACGGATGCAGGGAGCATGGTTCGCAGTAGGTAGGCGATGAGCGCCCAGAAGAGCGCTGCATACCCGAACCGTTGCGAACCCGGTGCACAGAAGGAGTTTACAAGGCCCCCTTCGAGCGGGATGGGGCAGCGCTTCCCGTAATAGGGACAATGCCTGCAGGTGCCAGCATAGATCACATAATAAGAGAGTGCCCACAGGATAAGGTAAACGGATATCCCTGTCCGTTTCAATCTCCGGCTTATCGCGAGGCCGGAAAGAAACAGAGCCGTGAGCAGAACGAGGTTGCCCCGGTTGGCATGATGGGGGAACCTGGCATAGCGGTTTCGCCTCTTAGCCCTGAGCACCCTGCTTGCTCCGTATGGTCGCCTGTAACGTCTCCCGCGACGTATAGCGGGGAAAGAAGCCGAGCTGCGCTTTGGCCTTGGCATTGCTGGCAAGAAAGGGATAGCGCACGTAATCGAGGTAACCCCGATTGACCTCGATCCCGGGCACATGGAGCCTCCAGAGGACTTCCAGCAGCGGATAAACGATCCAGGCCGGGAGCCCGATGGGTCGGGTGCCGGTCATGCGCGCGATATCACTGGCGGCAAGCGCCCCGTCCCCGGCGATGTTGAACGCTCCAGGTATGCGTTTCTCCATCGCCAGGAGGCAAGACCGGACGAAATCATCTTCATGGATGAACTGGACCTGCGGGTCATAGCCGCGGATGCTCACGGCAAAAGGGAGGAAGAGCATTCGTGAGACGTAGTTATTGACCGAGGGTCCGAAAACCGTGCATGGGCGAAGTATGGTCAGGACCATTTCAGGATGTCTCTGTGTAAATGACTGCATCAGCTTGTCCACCTGCGCCTTGTGGAGGCCATAGGGAAAGCGCCTGTTCCCCCGCAGAGGGGACTCTTCCTTCAGTTCAGGCGGATTGTCAGCATGGGCGCCATATGCCAGGGTGGAACTGATGGCAATGAGATGCCGCACCCCGCATTCCAGGGAACACTCAAGGACGTTGCGCGTTCCCTCGTAGTCCACATCCTGCATCTTCTTGAGGTCATGAATCGGCTGCACGACAAAGGCGAGGTGGCAAATGGTATCGATGGTATACCGCATGAGAAGGGCTCCGATCCCAGCGTCACGAATATCCATGACGTGGAAGGTGAGCCTCTCGATGGCGGTGCGGGGCTGAACGATGTCCACCCCGATGATGGCACCGATATCTGCACGCTGAGCAAGCTCCTGCACGAGTCGTCGCCCAAGGTAACCGGATACCCCGGTTATGAGTACATTGCTCATAAGAATTACCTCACCTTGCAAAGTACGTACTTCCAATTGCACAATAGAGAAGGGAAAGCGTGCATTTCAAGCACGAAATGCTCGCTTCCCAAGATGCAATCAAAAGAGCTCATCATTTTGCAGGACAGCAAAATGGTGTGCTCTTTTCAAGAGGAAATTCTCCATCAGTCCTGCACCATGAGGCTCAGGGATTCGATATAGGGCGGATCCTCGTTGTCGATGATCGTTATGATATGTTTATGGAGCCGCCTTTTATGCTCAGCAAATATGCCGCGTTTCTTCTGGAATCCGCGGGCATATGCCATCGCTTCCGCCATGAGCACCTGTTCGTCGGCGCAGGCCTTTTCGATTACATGGTGCTCGGCCAGCTCGTGCGCACCCGCCCGCCGGCCGGTGAGCACCAGCTCGTTGAACTTATAGTATGGCATGGCCTTCTTGATGAAGGCGAGCATACCCGGCAGGAAGGGGATGCCCAGATCAACCTCGGGGAAGCAAAAGTATCCGCGGTCCGCTTTCATGAGGCGGAAGTCACAGGCGCAGGACAGGATCGCCCCGTTACCAAAGGCATGTCCATTGATGGCGGCAATGACCGGGACAGGGACCAGGAGCAGCTTCTTGAAGACGTCGTTCATGCCATAGAGGAAGGCCTTGATGCTATCCAGATCTCCTGCTTGAAACCGCTGCATGAGCCATTCGAGATCCACGCCCAATGACCAGCATTTCGCATCACTGGATCGCAGGACGAGCGCGGAAACCTCCTTGTCCGCAAGGGCGGCGTCCATCGTTTTCACCATGGCCTGCGCAAAGGCCAGGTTGTGCCGGTTCTCGCCATTATTCATCGATACGACGGCCACCGTTCCATCCTTCTGCCACTCAACAATTGCCATACTCCACTCCTTTGCAGGATTGTTTTCCATGATAAATAGAAGGAGGATACACTAATCTTTACCATATATCCAGTGCGGAGGCCCTGTTTCCTCCGCTTTGTGAATTGATTCGAACACCTTTAGACCTGGAGAACAACCGGGTAGAAACAGGATGTTAATCTCGATCCTCGGGCAAAAATAAATTTTAATGCTTTATCTTATCGCCATTTTTCCTGATCTCTCCTGATTTGGTTTGGAGCATTCCGAATGGGAGCTCCTTTTCTTCAACGATTTGTATGTGTCGCTTCTTCTGTACCACATGGATTGAAACCTCACGGCACTCTCCAGGTTTCAGCTCGTAGGCCTGATTTTTGTCTATTATATAATGATATTCGGGGAGACTCTCCTCATTAATTGTGAGTATCCATTTCCCGGGACGGAGCTCTTCAAACTCAAACCTCCCTTTATTATCTGCAATCCGGTACAAGGTTTCCGATTCGCTTTTCAACTCAACAACAGCATTCGCAATACCGTATGGCTCACCTCCCGATAAACTATGTATGCGCGTACCGCGGAATGTTTGGGGCACGGCAATGGACAATACTATTCTTCGCGGATCAAATGTCGTTATGAATCCCTGTTGCTCAAGCAGCCGCCTTGAAAGTCTTCCCTCTGAATCGAGCTTCCCGGCGAGTTCTTCAAAGATATCGGGTTTGAGAATATCTGCCAGAACAACCAGGACAGACGCACCCGGGAAAAGGATATCCGTATAATCTTCAGAAAAGGTTATCCTGATCTGCTCATAATGCCTCTCGTCAATGACGAGCAAGGCATACATCTCCACGGGAAGTTTAGGCGGAGAGGTCTTAAAATCCTGGAAAAAAAGCTCTTTATTATCAGTCTTTGCTGAGCTCCCATTACTGCCGCCATTCTTGATGCGATAGCCAACGACCTGTCCTCTGAGGATTGCTGCACGTGTTATACCTGTCCTTACAAATGTGGTTTCTCCACCCTCCACGATCACCTTTATGGGAGTCTTCTGTACCGATATTCTCTCAAGACCGATACTTGAAGAATCAATATCCAAATAATAGATACCAGGCTTGACTGAATGGAAAGTGAATTCACCATCCTTGTCTGTAACGGTGGCTGCATCATTCAACCGTATAACTGCATTGTAGAAACTTTTCTTCGTCTCCTCATCATAAATGTAGCCACTCATTGTTCCCAGGCTCTCTTTCTTATTTACTGGAATCTCAAATGGGATGGTGTATTCTGCCAGAAAGGCATACTCATCTTCCAGATTGATATCCTTATAGGCGATATATCGGCCCTGAAGGGATGCCCTGTGTGTTTTGAAGATAGCTTGCGTCATGAGAAGATCGTAGATATCCCGATCTCCTGTTTGGGGTGTATTGTAGTTCTTGGTTTCAAAGTTCAAGCTTACTTTGGTTGTCTCAGCTATCTGAAAGGCGATGTTTAACCCAATGGTGAGGGACTTCGTCTTTTCTCC
This sequence comes from uncultured Bacteriovoracaceae bacterium, assembly GCA_964353605.1. Lineage (GTDB taxonomy): Bacteria > Desulfobacterota > Desulfomonilia > UBA1062 > UBA1062 > CAYGXB01. The sequence goes on along the minus strand of CAYGXB010000017.1, from coordinate 12,597 downwards.
CTTATCATCCCTATCGTTGTCATAGTAGAGATAGCCACCGTATGTTTGGCTCGTGGTGGGTCTAACGTAGGTAGATACCGTATACCTTTCCATATTGGAGTGATCTCCACTTAAGTTATCTTTTTCCTTTCCCGCTTCGGCAGAGGTATAGAGGTTCACGATGGTGTAATGTTGTACTAGGCTTAACCTAGCAGTGTTCTCCGTATAGTCAAATAGAGGATCGGGGAGCCTGTCACTATAGTTCCTTATCATCCAATCAAGGGAAACATCCCCATTAAGGTTCAACCTGTATCCGACCCCGGCTTGATAGAACCTTTCAAGCGAGGCCGGGCCCTTGGAAGGATCCAGATCAAGATTTCTCTTTTCCTGCCGGAAGCTTGAAGAAAGTCTCAGGCGATTCTGGAGAGGAATAACCATGCTCAAAGAGAGAAAGTCCATATCACGGTAACTCCCAGGGTAAGCGGGTTCGGCATGGATATACCTGGCATAGTACGTCAATGGATTCGTATAGCCTGAAACCCCTAGAGAATACGCATCATCCTCCTCTTTTGCCGTTTCTCCCCTTGCATACTCTAGATTGATATCGGTATTTTTTATTGGTTTGAACTGAGACTCAAAACTCGTTATCGTGCTATCGTCATCAGCCTCTTTTTTTTTTAAATAATTAAGCCCAACCTGCACAGGATCGGACACTGCGTAATCGACGAAAAAGGCTTCCTGCTCTTCATCGGTATCAAACCACCGTGTCTTCATATAGTAGCTGCCAAGATGAACTCTGCCGAGATTCAGCTTGCCTCCTGCTCCCCTGCCGTAGAGAGAATTTTCGGTCAAAGAGGAGAGTGCATATATTTGATCTCCGAGGGACAGTTCATACTCGTTTGTCCAGAGGTTCAGACTGTATTCATCATGAGAGGCGAACATGTTGGAAGTAAGTTTGGATCTTTTATAGAGATCGGGCCCTCTCAGCAGGAAACTCAAATGCTTACTTCCCTTCTCATCGAGAGTTCCGCTCCCGGCAATCTGTGCTTGGAATCCCGAATCCTTCTGGCCTGCTGAGCTGTTGTCAACATATCTCAAGGTCATCTCAGTCGGCAGCATCTGAAAACGGCCTTCCCCCCCCGTAATTCGCGGGATCATCTCTACGGAGATATCACTCTCCTCCTTTACTGATTCCTTGCCGGAGATCTCTGCTGTAAGCTTGAGGTGATGCTTGATCCCTTCCCCAGTATTCTTATCCGTCTTTACCCGTACTGTAACCCTTCTCGATTCACCAGGTTCAAGCCGGATCTCCTGGGCATCCAGAGTACAGGCAAAATTTTCTGTACCCTCTGCATTCAAGCGGATAGTATTCTGTACATTGCTCTCATTCGTTACAACGAATGCGGCACTGTATTCATCTCCGGCTATGACATATCTCGGAGCTTCCAAAAGCCCCACGGTAAGCTTGGTAAAAGGCAGTACTACGACCATAAACCTCCATGAGTCGCTGATGGATGGCGATATGGTTCCCTGGACAGTAAAGGCGATTGCATATTTCTCCGCCGATGTGCCTTTCGGAATAAAGAAGCTCACGAGCTGCGTATCACTTTCTTTTGGACGAAGACGAAAGGGAAATTCCCTGGCAATAAGCACCCAACTTTCAGGAAGTCCGGCGTGCAGGACCAAATCCTGCTCTACAGGGCTTGTATTTGTCACCTTCAAGACGGCGGTTACAATTCTTCCCGGTTCCGTAACGATCAGATCATCTCTGGTAGGTCGTATTATGACCCCTCTCTCTTGAGCCTCAAGCATGGGCGTACGGAGTAATAAAAAACAAATGATGATCCGGCGTATCTTTTTCATTACTCGATCTTTATGACATATACTCCACCAAACACATCTTCTCCCCCGCAATCCGCAACCACCAAGGCCTTATACTTGCCTTTTGAGGCAATGCCCAATGGGACTTTATATCTCACAGAAGTTCCGGGATAGACCCGTAATCTCCCCCCTTCGAATTTCCCGATATAATTACCTTCTTCATTGTAGAGCTCTACCCATAATGAAGGCCTCAGCCCCCTATCTCCCGTATTCTCGATATCCACCTGCAAGAAGACATTCCCCAGTTCTTTCATAAGCCGCGAATCTAGGAATTTCATCTTTCTTGATCCGGTGTCTCCGATATGGGTGACAATTTGAATGCCATACCGTAAGATTGTTTGAACCCCAATCTTTGGCTTGTTCTTGCTGGGCACACTGGATTCGGGGGATTCTTTTCCAACCCCCTCCACCATCAGCATACTCCAATAGGTGCCCATATTTCCAGTATCCTGGGGTACCTTTACTTTGTAATTAACCTTGGTCAATTCTTTTGCAGGGACGATAATCCTCTTTGGACCAAAGGTGATCCAGCTGGCATTGGATCTTGGGACTTTCCCGGGATCGCCATACTCGTTTCTCCCATCTGAGAAAAAGAGATAATCGGTCTGGTAGATCTTTACCTCTTTCGGCCCGCTATCACTGTTGTTGATAACTATGGATCCCTCATATGTCGCCCCGGGCTGGGCAATCTTCTCATGAGTGAGACTTCCTATGACGGAGACAGATGCTTCGGCAGGGGCAGACTGCATCAATATGAAGGGGATGAAAACCAACGCTGTGAGATGTGTTTTTATTTTCATAAGTCCTTCTCATCAGGTGTCAATAAAAGTGAGGATAACCGTGGTTGAGTAGTTTCCTGGGGCAACTTGTATAGAGAAGCCAGTCAACCGAAGCTGGATCCCTACATTTAATCGATCTCCACTACCGCTAAAAAATACCTGATCTATATCAGTCACCTCCAGATACGAGGTCCCCCCTGAAATGGTAGCCCCTATGTGGCCGGGGGTTCCATCAGATGACCTCCTGAGATAAAGCTGGGTGTTGCTGTGCCAGTTGGAATCGCTCTTTTTGACATCCACCCTCCACTCGTCCAGAGCACCTGAGGTAAGGGTGATATCCACAGTTGCTTGTTCAGCAGGACTTGTGTACGTGCTGTTTACGTTACTCCCTGCTCCTGCGATCAGATCATTCGCATTGATGGTCTCCGACCAGCTGCCGGTGATATCGATGGACCCTGCGGAAAGGTACAGTGGATTCAGGCTCAAGAATATAATGAAAAACAAAGCCCTAGTTGCGGGTTTCAGTCTCCCCTTCCCCCCATGTTTTATATCCACTTCATAATATCCATTCATAACACCCTCGTGATACTATTGAGTTAGTATCACTGAGCACGCCTCTTCCTGGATCAGGAGGCCCTCACAGGCCCCCCTGATCAGGAGTAAGTCTAACTATCTGTCAGAGTAAGGGTGAGCGTCTTGGATGCTGAGGCAATAACACCAGCACTCACGGTAGCGTCCAGCTTGAAGGTCATGTTAATGTTGGCTTCGGCTACCGCATCAATTGCTGTAACCACATCCGCCGGGGTGCTGCTTATGGTTACATCTCCTTGGCTTGTCCCATTTGTGGGTGCAGTCAAATTTAGTGTTAAGGTAACTCCGGCCGGCATATCTGAGTTAATAGCAGCAGTCAGTTTTTTCGCATTAGCAGCACAGTTCGTCGTGATGTCATAGGTTGAAGAAGTCGTTACCTGGTTGGGCTGAGCACCGGCAGTGGCAGCATTTACCGTGAGGGTGACGGAAGCGCCGTCGATGTTGAGCTCATTAATGGCTTGGACTTCATAGTTTACCGTAATAGTGTCACTGTTTGCCGCAGATGCCAGACTTGCGAAAAACAGGAAACAGATACAAAAAAATAAAGATGTGTTGAATGTCTTCATACATTGTCTCCTTTTTCGAAATTATTCGAATAATGGCTTTATCGGCATAGTATGTTAAAAATATCACTACTGTCCGGAATAAATATTTGAGACATAGGTTAATCTCGTTTAGGGTCAATTCCCCGCAGCTTGCTGCGAATAACCTCTTCAACTTAGAAAAGCTTTTGATACCCCGTAGCTTGCTGCGGGGTAGTTCATTATATTGCCGCGTTCCACCGGCCTTCAGAGAAATATCCCGAATGTCATGTCGGTGATCTCAATGCAAAGACACCCATTGCCCGCGCTTTGAGTGCTGGGGAGAGGGTGAATCATACTGTACTGTAGCTTGGCTATCAGGGCATACTCACTCTTGTTATCCGATACAGGCTAGGTGTACAATCAATGGGTTATGTATATGCAGGGAAGTAAGTCATAGCGGACTGACATGGGCTGGGAAAGAGAGAGAGGTTGGCCTTGAAGGGTACGTTGGTGAATGCCGGGGCTGTGCTCATCGGCAGTCTTGTCGGGATGAGCGCAGGCAGGTACCTGTCGCTGGGTATACGCACCATCCTCATGCAGGCCCTCGGCCTGTCGGTCATGATTATCGGCTTGAAGATGGCCCTTTCTGGGAGTACGCCGATTGCATCGGTAAGCTGTCTGCTCCTGGGGGGGATCACCGGGGAGATCCTGCGCATCGAACAGGGTCTCGAATACATCGGAGAAAGGCTGAGAGACCGTTTCAGCGCTGACTCATCCACCTTTGTCCAGGGCTTCGTCACGGCCACCATCCTCTACCTGACGGGGGCCATGACGATCGTTGGCTGCATCCAGGACGGTACCGTGGGAGATGCGAGCACGCTCTATCTGAAATCGCTGCTTGACGGATTTGCCTCTATCGCACTCGCCTCTTCCCTCGGAGTCGGTGTGGCCTTCTCCGCCCTCGCGGTGCTCCTGGTCCAGGGCAGCCTCACTCTGCTGGCCTCCCAGCTTGCATTTCTCAAGGCGCCCGAGGTGCTTGCTTCGGTTACTGCCACCGGCGGCATGATTATCCTCGGCATCGGCTTCAATCTCCTTGACATCAAGAAGCTCAGGGTCGGCAACCTCATCCCGGCGATTATATATGCCATCATTTATCCCCTGCTCTGATAATAGGAGGTATGGGGAAAATCCATAATAAGTCACACGATAATAGGAGGTGGCATGAACAAATTTATATTGAAGCACACTGATGCTCTCTTACTCGTGGTCGATATCCAGGAAAGACTCCATAACGTCATGGATCCAAATGTTAAATCCACCTATGTCAAAAACAGCGCCATCCTTATCGAAACGGCCAAGGCTTTCGGGATGCCCATCCTGGTTTCCGAGCAATACCCGCGCGGCCTGGGCAAGACTATCCCCGAGATAGACGCCTTGTTAAAAAGTATACCGAAGATAGAGAAACTTTTTTTTAGCTGCTGGCGCGAAGCGCCCATCAAGGCCGCCATCGAGACATCGGACCGGAAGACCGTTATCGTCATCGGCATCGAGGCACACGTCTGCGTCATGCAAACCGTCATGGACCTCCTGCAGGCAGGATACAACGCCGTTGTGGCCACGGATGCGGTCTGCTCCCGTTTCGGATCCGACCGCTTCACGGCAATAGGCGCCATGATAGCGGCCGGGGCTGTGGTCTATTCTACGGAGAGTATCGTATTTCTGCTCTTGGAAAAGGCCGGGACGCCCACCTTCAAACAACTCATGCCTTTGTTCAAGCAATAAAGCTTCAAACCCTCCACCTCCACTGCATGAAGGCGGCTGAACAAAGCTTTGCCGTGGCGCAACATAACCTCGGCATTATGTACAGCGTGGAGAGCGGTTGTCCCGCACACCTCGATCTTCGCTTCCATGTGGCTGGATCTGGTAGCATATCAGGGGGTTAGGAGCGCCGGACGGAGCAGGACAAACTTGCCGGTGAGATGAGCCCGGAACAGAGCGAGAGGGCTAAAACGCTCGGGCGTGAATGGCGCACCCAGCCTAAGCAAAGATGAATGGCGTACAAGCGCATCCGAGGGGGTGTGCGTTTATGGAAATACCCCGTCGAAAGCGCGCGAGGCTCTGACTGTGCCGATATCCTTGGCTTGGGCAAAAGTAGCCTTTGTATAGATCACCTCGCCTGTGGATGATTGCAGCTTCACGTGAACGAACAGGAACTTGACCTCCTGATCCGTCCCGGATGAGGTCCCGATCCCCTGAAGCTTGAGCGGTTTGGCAAAACAGCAGGACCCGATCTCCACCCATGTCTGACCGTCGTAGGAGCCATAGCCTTTGGCGCACTTACCGCCATTGGAGAGCTCCAAGCGGACAAAGGGGGCATCATCTTGAGGCCTACCCACAGGAGCGATATAGCCGGGCAGAATCACGGGAGGGAATGCCTGTATCCTCCTGTACTGAACTTTGAGCGGCCAGAATGTACCGGAGCGGATTACGGCGAAATAGGGCGCAGCGGGATCATCGCTGGCGCGCGCCATGAGAAAGGCCTTCGTCCGGAAATCCACAGCACTGCCTGGGCCCGCGATAAGGGTTGTCCATATGCCATCCTCTGCCCCGGGCCGCTCCTCGAAGAGGAAGGTGAAGGAATCTCTTATTCCCCATGCCAGACCATCGGAATTCACCTCGATCCCGATGATAGGCGCTACCTCTGCATAATCCGAAGGAATGCGAGCCGGATCGTCGATGCATTCGAACGGATAACCAACGGCATTGCAGGTGGTGCTCCAGGGGTATGTATGATAATTGATCTCATTGATGGCGATATGGTTCGCCTTCTGCTCCTTGGCATCCGCGAACTTTTCTGCGCTGTCCGCATAATAGACGCGACTCACGAACCCCGCGTCATGTACCTGAGCGGGGTAGGGGTCGTTCTCTTTATATTCTGTATTGAAAAACACGGAATTCTGGTCCTCGAAGCCGCCTGTGACGAAACCAAGCCGCTCGAGGGCGTGTTCACGATTTGTGCCGGCATAGGAGCCCGTGGTGAGGACGAAGATGAACTTGCCTCTGAGCTCGTCCAGGGTCGGCCAGCCGCAGGAGGTAACCGACTCTTTGAGGGTCGTAGCCCCGGGGCAGAGGGCGAGGAGATCGGCCGGGGTGAAGATCGCCTCTGCAGGAAGGATCGAGCGAATCAGGGCATCGAAGTCTTCCGGCGTATGTTGCCCGTCGAATCCGATATCGAAGAAGATGGTCACGACCTCATGCTCCGGGATGGCCTCATGGAAGGCCTTGACAACATTGAGCCCCTGAGAAAAGAACTTGAAGCGGGAGAACATGTCCGCGACATGGTGATACACAAGCCAGTCGCCCTCCGGGGCCTCGCCCCATTTGAAGACCGGGTCGCCATACCAGGTGTGGAGATCGAACTCAATCGAGCGCACCCGGTGGTAAATCATCTGATCGAGGAGAGATTCGTCCCGCTGATATGAATTGTGTGCGGCCTTTTGCCGTACCTCGTTATAACCCACGTCAAGATTGAGTGTTACATCTTGCTGTGCGGCCTGCTGATATGTATTCTTTCCTTCCTCTTTATTCTGAGTGGATCCAGCAAGAGCCGTCGAACTATCGCTGCTGCCGGACATACATCCGGCGATCAAGAACAATGATACGAGAAAAACACCAAGCATTCTTTTCATATCCGAGAACCTCCTCATGAGATTTCACCTACACCCAAGCAAACCCCATACCATGTATCGGCCCAGTTAACATAATGATTTTAGGTTTTAATCGAGAGGTGGCCTTCGATTATCCGGTTTTATGGGGGAAAAACCTTCTCAATTTGGGTAAATGTTTACCTATCAATGCCTGAGGGATGATCCATATGACTGAATTCGCCACTCCTGGACTATGCCAACAACATGTCTCAGAATTTTTTTGATCTGACTGAGTCAACCTTTACGATATGGATGTGCATCATCGAGGCGGGGCTGTCATAGTTTTATTGATTTCCTTGAATGATATATGTATAATACAAATGTCCCTGTGCAGATGATAAAGAATAAAAGGGGGCTGCTTTAGAGGGGTGGTTTTTTTGGATTGAAATTTTGATGTTCTGTCCCTATTGTGTTAGGGCGCGAGCTTTTAGAACTGTAATACTGCACAGGGACATGTAAAACTATCGTTATTAAAATATCCTTGAAACCTTGGACAAAGGAAAAGCGATTCATAATCAAGTCGTTCTAAATAATTAACAAGAATATTCTAGGGTTGTGGCCTGCGTGCGTGGTAATGCAGCGATCGGCTTGAGAACCGCTAGAGGATGCCAAGAAAAGATACTGCTGGCGAAGGTCTTGAGACGCGTATTCGAGAATCGGGTCTTTATCAACAGCAACAGGACCATCATCATATGCGAGTGAGTATTACCGGGTAAACAAAAGGAAAAATCCAGATCCCAATATTCGCCAGGACATGTAAAACATAGGACGCCCATATGTTTTTTCTCCATTCGAAAATGGTGGCAAAAGCGAGGCCGCCGATGAGCTGAACCGGCGCAATATGCCCATGCATGGAGGCAAAGAAAACCGCGGATATCATGATCGCAACGATTGCTGGCAGTTTCTGCCTCATCCAGGAATAGAAGAGGCCTCTGAAGAAGAGCTCCTCGACAAAGGGGGCGAATATGCAGCCTATGAGGAGGAACATGAGCGTGTTTTTCACCTCCTGTTTCAGAATAAGATTGGTGAGGATACCACCGGGGGTGAACATTCTGGATGCGATATCCATAAGTAATGCTGTAGCGGAGAAGAGCAGGGAAATGCATATTCCGATGATTAGTTCGCGTCCCAAGGACTTCGCCTTGATCCCGCACCGATCAAAGGTCAACCCCAAGATGATGGATATCTCCATAGACCGTGTAAGCAAGGTATAGGTTAAGCCATCGATGGGGAAGTATTCATAGAGCACTCGCATGAGCAGTTCCACAAGGCATACCAAGATAGTCACAACTAATCTTCTATCCATTCCTGCCTTATAAATTCTAATCTCGAGCTGCACAAGGTATAATTATAAGATCGGGGAGGGCAAAAAACTGCGTCTAGCCCGTTCTTTCCATGGTGGTTTGAGGCGATCCGTCGTCTCAGGGGAACGCACCTTTATCAAATGAGGGTGCCCAATAAAATGATGAAGGGGACGTAATTGACGAATGGATATTAATCTGTATAAGCTTACCAGTATGAAGCGCGTAGTGATTGGTACGGCAGGGCATGTGGATCATGGAAAAACCTCTCTGATTAAGGCGCTCACCGGTGTCGATTGCGACAGGCTCAAGGAGGAAAAGGAAAGAGGGCTCACCATAGAGCTTGGGTTCACTGCGCTTACGCTTCCCTCAGGGGAGAGGGTGGGGGTGATCGATGTCCCTGGACATGTCAAGTTCATCAGGCATATGCTCTCCGGCGCTTCTGGCATCGATCTCGTGGTTCTGGTCGTAGCGGCGGACGAGGGTATCATGCCGCAGACCGTCGAACATGTCCAGATCTGCGAACTGCTCGGCATAGAACGCGGTGTCATAGCCCTCTCCAAGATCGACACGGTCGATGCCGATCTCTTCGATCTCGCGCTCAGTGATATAAAGACTTTCATTGTTGATACCTTTCTCCAGGATGCGCCGATTATCCCGGTCAGTTCTGTAACAGGTGAGGGTCTAGATAAGCTCACGGAAGCCATCGCACAGGAAGTGCGCCAGGTGAAGGAGAGGCAGGTCACGGGTATTCCCTTCCTGCCAATTGACAGGGTGTTCACGATCAAGGGTTTCGGGACCGTTGTGACCGGCACCCTTGCTAGGGGCAGATTCACCCCTGGCGAAGATGTAGAGATCCAGCCAAGCGGGATTAAGGCCAAGATCCGGAACATCCAGATCCATTCCGAGAGTGTGGAAGAGGCCATGGCTGGGATGCGCACGGCAATCAACCTCCAGGGCGTCGACAAGGATCAGATCTTACGGGGTGAGTGGCTCGTCCCGGCCGGTGTTTTCACCCCCACCAGGGTAATCGATGCGCGGCTGAAGCTCATCAAGGCTCCCGGTAGGGGAGGGATAAAACTCTATATCGGCACCGCAGAGGTTATCGGCAGTCTGAGTCTGCATATGGTAGACGGGCAGAATGTCGCCCGAATACGGCTCAAGGAGCCAATCATTGCCTCATGCGGGAACAAGTTCATTATCAGGAATATCTCGCCGGGCGCCACGCTGGGCGGCGGAATTGTTTTGAATCCCTGCCCTCTGCGGAGGTTTTCGGAAGAGGTGGCCCGTGATCTCCTCGCTGAGGGTTATAGCAGGCGCATCATCGGTATGGTGAAGGATGCAGGCATACAGGGGATTGCGAAAAAAGAGTTGGTATCAAGGTTTGCAGACTTATCACCAACAATCGAAAGGGCTATCCAAGACCTCCAATCCAAGGGGGATATCATCCGTTTCGATACCCAGAACGATCTCTTCGTGAGCGCAGATTTTTTTCAGGTACTCAAAGATGGCATCAAAGGCGTGGTGCATGCTTTCCATTCGCGCAACCTCTCTTCTCCGGGGATTTCCAAGGAGCATCTGCGGTCATCGCTCAAGGGAGACGTTGATCAAAGACTTTTCCACAAGGTGCTGATGGAGCTCGTCAGGTCCCAGACCATCGAAGAGGAGGGAGCATACATCAGGGAAAAGGGATTCTCTGCCTCCCTCGGAAATGATATTGATTTAAGCGACAAGGTGTACACGATGCTTATGAAGGCTGGGCTAGAGCCGCCTGGTATGAGGGATCTTTGTGAGCAGTTCGGTATCGATGAGAAGAAGCTCTCTCAGGTGCTCGGCTTCATGACCAGGGCAGGCAGGCTCGTAAAGATCAAGGAAGACATCTATCTTACGGACAGGCATGAAGCGGATCTGAAGGGCAAAGTCAAGGCATTTCTGAAGCAGAACCAGGTCATGCGCCCCATCGATATGAAGACTGTTGCCGGGGTGAGCAGGAAGTACGCCATCCCCTACATGGAGTACCTCGATCGGATCAGATTTACCGTACGGGTCGGTAATGAACGCAAGCTCTTTTCACAAAACTGATTTATCGGAGAGAGCCCCTCTAAGTAAAAGGTTTTCCCCCTGACCCCTTTTCGAAAACCGAGACTTCCAATCAACAACAGTGATTGTTGATCTTGCAGAAGTCCTTAATGCTTGCACGACTGGGTAATGAGCTTGTCGATCTCCTGGTCCAATCCGATGTCGGGAAAGTTGGCCTTGACATACTGGAAGCGCTTGCAGGCAGCTTCGAGCTTCTTTTTCTTCAGGTAGAACTTCCCGATGTAGAGGGAATTCTTGGCCATGACGGTCTTCGCCTCATTCAACTTCTCCCGTGCCTCTATGTCATAAGGGGAGTCGGGGTAGAGTTTGAGAAAATCCTCAAATGCGCGTATCGCGCTCGCGGTCTCTGTCTGGTCCCGATCGATGGAGAGAATCTGCTTGAAGTGGCACATGGCTAGCCTATAGAGGCTGTATCCAGCCTTGGGATCGGTCGGGTAGAGAAGTCTAAATTCCTGATAGCTGCCGAGAGCGGATAGGTATTCCTGATGATCATAATACAGATTCCCAATGGCCAAGAGCGATTCCTTGGCGAGCTCATGCCCTGGGTAATACGTCCGGACCTTCATGTAAGCCTCGACCGCTTTGTCCACCTTGTCTGCCTTCGCGAGTTTCTGTGCATCCTGGAAGAGTTCTTCGACAGGGGGTTCCTTTCCCATCTTATGGGCACACCCAAGGGTTAGTGTACATATAGCCAAAAGAAAAACGATTAGTCTTGCCTGTCGCATAAAAGGATACCTCATTTCTCTCTTATATCAGGGGGAAAACTCTATCACACTTGACCCCCTTACCGTAAGAACGAAGACGTCCTTTCGTGTCAAACCCTCGGGAGTGAAGGAGGTGACCCCGGTCACGCCGTGATAGTTTTTTAAGGATACAATGCCCTGTCTCACCGCATACCTCGTACGGATATCCTCGTTCAGAATGTTCTGCAGGATTACTGCGGTATCGTATGCACTGGCCTCCCAGATGGTGGGGTTACTCCCGAAGGTGGAGTTATAGGAGGAGGTAAAACCCTGTATCATGGGGTTCTGGCTGCCCATGAAGAAACCGCTCACAAAGATGGCCCCCTGAATGTTCCTCCCTCCTAATCTGACGAGATCAGGCGTGTCCCAGAGGCTCGGTCCGAAGAGCCGCACGTTGTTGATGTTGAAGAAGGTAAGATAGGAAGTGATCATAGCGGCGTTGGTCGCGGTATCGGGTATGAGCAAGGCTTCGAGTTGGGTGCCTTTCAAGGGTTTCACGACCTCCTTGAAGTCGGTCATCTGGGGCGAATAACTCATCTTTTTCACGATCTGTACCCCGTATTGCGGGGCCAGTTGTTCGAACGATTTCGTGAAGGTATCCCCGAACTGGTCGGTGGGGTAAAGGATGGCAAATCGCGTGATGTTCATATCTCTGGCTGTCTGGAGCAGGGTCTTCGTCTGGGTATAGATGGTAAGAAAATTGCCGAAACAGTATGATCCTGCCAGGGGGGAGAGACCGGTCTGGGTGAATATGAAGCTGGGAATGTTCCTTTGTTGTGCCTGCTTACAGGTGATCTCTCCAGCCTGCCCGCCAATCGGGCCGATAATGGCAAGGACGCGGCCTACCCGGTCGAGCTCCTCGATGATCTGTGCTATCTGGGCATCGTCGCTTCCGTAATCCCTGATCAGGTATTCCACGTTCGGCGTTTCCTGATCGCTGAACACTTTAGAGGCGAGCTCGATTCCCTGGAGGATCTTCTGGCCTACGGATT
>CAYGXB010000016.1:0-21124 GCA_964353605.1 uncultured Bacteriovoracaceae bacterium | reverse complement strand
CGGTTTTACTTGAATATTGGCTGAGTTGGTACTGATACTGGCGGCGATCTCATGCCCGGCTGGCCGGTCCTCGCCATCGATCATAGCCGATTCGATGTCCTCGACCTCATCACCGACAAGATCATTCCCAAGGACACGGAGATCTGCGAATACTACCTCGGCGAAATCGTCTCGACACCGGCCGTCGGCGACATCAATAGCGACGGCTACCCCGAGATCATCGTCGGCACCAATGAACAGTATAACGAACCCATGAACATTGCCCCAACCGAAGGGCTCCTCGGTTTCATCGCCCAGCTTAACCTCCTGGGAGGGAATGCGCGCCTGCATGCCTTCCATCATGACGGGAATGAGCATTCCGGCGGGCCGTTCGTCGAAGGCTGGCCGGTGAGTATCGCCCTCCTCATGCCCGAACAGCTCCCCTACATCGGCAGCGGACATCCCGGCTCCCCTGTCCTAGCCGACGTGAACCATGACCGGCGGCTGGAGATCGCCTCCTTCGCCGCCCAAGGCCCGATCTACCTCCTGAGAGGGGATGGCTCATCATACTATAACCGTCCCGGCGACAAGGGCCCCTACCGGGTCATGGATACGGGTTTTCTTGGCCAAGACGGGAAGGATATGCCTACCGTGCCTGCCATCGGTTCCGCCATATTCGCCGACATCAACCAGGACGGCAGGATCGAATGCGTGGCACCGTCCGCAGGCCTCAAGCAGGTTGCCGAACTCCAGTATGTCGAGGATCAGATCGGCAATGAGAACCACATCACTGCCTGGGATGCCCAGACGGGGAGAATCCTCCCCAACTTCCCCCTGTACATGGACGACTTCCAGTTCATCACCAGCCCGGCGGTTTGTGACCTCGATGCGGATGGACGGCCTGAGATCATCGAGGGCAGCGGTGGTTTCCTCCTCAGGGCCTACAATGCCTGGTCGGTAAATCAGAAAGACCAGCCGGAAGGTTGGCCGAAGTTCACCGGCAAGTGGATCCTATCATCGCCTGCCGTGGGGGATATCGACGGTGACGGCCTCATGGAAATCGCCGTCATGACCCGCTCCGGCGATCTCTACGTCTGGGAGACCAAGGGGAGAGCCTGCGAGGCCTGCAACCGGCAATGGAACACCTTTCACCATGACAGCTGGCATACCGGCCGCTCCGGTAGGGATGCCACCCCGCCGGCACGGCCGCTCGATTTCAAGGCCGCCGTCGAGGGCGGGAAACTCACCCTGAGTTTCAGCGGAGTCGGCAATGACGGCCAGTGCGGTATGGCCAAGGGCTATGAGATCCGCGGCGCAAACGGCAACTCCCCGGAATGGAACACGGCCGCCCCTGTCCAGACCATCGGCCCGCTCTCAGGCTCGAAGGCTGTGTTCGAGATCGATGATCCCGGATTCGCTGCCTACGGGATCCAGGCCAAAGACAACGCCGGCAATGTTTCTATGGTCGTCTGGAAAAAACCAGGTTCGGGCACGGCAGGTCCAGAAGAGTTCCGCGCACCATCGGACAGCGACGGCAAGCACTGGTACCAGTGCTTCATCGCCACCGCCGCGCTGCAATAAACCTCATTCAATCCCCGGCCCCCTTTGATCTCAAGGGGGCCAAGGATCAGCCGGAACCGCTTTTCGCCAGCCATCCAGACCGGCGAGAAGCAGCTCCGGCAAATGTCAAGTGTCCCTGAAGATTTAAGGGGGATGGGGAAAGTATGAACAAAAACCTTCCTGCTTTATCCTGAGGGGGAGATATACGTGAATAATGCTTCCAGTCCTGTGATCGGATTCCACGATCAGGTAGTCATTGACAGAAATATCAATGTAGAATATGCGGAAGATCACATAAGGTTCCGAAGAGATACGGAACGTGAAAGGAAAGGATAAAAAAAGCGGATATACTCCTAAGGTACACCATGCAATGACGTACATGATGCCCTCGCGCATGCCATAGGCAGCAGAGATTCGGGAGGAGAGGAATGGAGCAGACCCAACCAGCATCGAACAACCATCGCAATAAGATCATTGTCCTGGGAGTCTTTTTTTTGGTTGCCTTCATAGGCGTATCAGGCATCTTTGCCTATATCCGGCATACGAAATACTATATCATGACGGATGATGCCTATGTGACCGGCAGGATCCATAGCATCGCATCAAAGGTGCCTGGAACTATCAAGTCCCTGTATGCAAAGGACAATCAGTATGTAAAAAAAGTCGATCTCCTCCTGGAGATCGACAGCACCGACTATGATGTCAGGGTGAAAGATGCCCAAGCCGTGCTCAATGCCGAGCGATCAAGGCTCAATGAGTTTTCCATTCGGATCGATGTGGCAGAGAAACAGCTTGCGGAAATACGGTTCCGGATAGATGCCGCGCAAGCCAATTTGAAACTCCAGCAGGCGAACCTGCATCAGGCTCTTCTGGATTTGAACAGAGCGCAGCGGCTCTTCCAAAAGGAGATCCTCCCTGAGGAGCGGCTGGAAAAGGCAAAAACCGGATATGATGTGGCCCTAGCCCAGGTGGATGCGGCACGGGAGCAGTTGAAGCAGGCGCAGGCGGCGCTTGAGACGCAAAAGGCCGCGGTGGTCCAGGCCAAGGCAACCTATAGCTCACAGGTGTTCACGATCGCACAGCGGCAGGAGATACTCAATGCCGAACAATTGAAACAGGGCTATACCAAGATCTATGCACCTACAGACGGGTATGTCACGAAAAGGGCGGTCGAGGTCGGGAATCAGGTGCAGGCAGGACAGCCCCTCATGGCCATCGTGCCCCTCAATGATGTCTGGGTACTTGCAAACTATAAGGAAACCCAGCTTGAGCGGGTAAAGCCGGGGCAGAAAGCCAGGATCAAAGTGGACACCTATCCCGGCACAATATTCCGGGGCACCGTGGAGAGTATCATGGCCGGCACCGGGAACGTGTTTTCGCTCTTCCCCCCCGAGAACGCCACGGGCAACTACGTGAAAGTCGTGCAACGCATTCCCGTAAAGATCGTGCTCGACAAAGGCACGGACCCCGATCACCTGCTGAGGGTTGGCATGTCGGTCATTACGACAATTTCCATCCGGGAACGATAAACCCTCTCCAGACACCATGGCAGTCAAGGTGAACAAATGGCTGGTCGCATTGGCCGTGATGCTCCCCACGCTCATGGTCATCATCGATACCTCCGTGGTCAATGTCTCCCTCACCCATATCCGGGGCAGTCTGTCGGCCGGCATCGACGAGGCGACCTGGTCGATCACCTCCTATCTTGCAGCTAACGCCATCATCATCCCCATGACCGGCTGGCTCAGCAGGCTCATCGGCCGGAAGCGCTACCTCATCATCTCCGTCGCCCTTTTCACCCTGAGCTCCTTCTTCTGTGGCTTTGCCTGGAACATCCAAAGTCTGGTAATCTTCAGGGTCATGCAAGGCTTGGCCGGGGGATCATTGCAGCCCATATCCCAATCCATCCTCCTGGAGACCTTCCCTCCCCGCCAACACGGCATGGCCATGGCCATATTCGGCATCGGAATCATGTTCGGCCCTATCATCGGCCCGGTGCTCGGCGGCTGGATCACCGACAATCTTTCCTGGCATTGGATATTCTTCATCAATATCCCCATCGGGGTTGTCTCCATCCTCATGTCCCTCTTCTTCATCTTTGATCCGTCCTACATGCAACGCACGCGCATGCGGATCGATTATCTGGGCCTATCCCTACTCGCCCTCGGCGTGGGATGCCTCCAGATGATCCTCGACCGTGGGGAGCGGGAGGACTGGTTTGCATCGGATCTTATGCTCTCCCTCGGCATCATCTCCCTCATCGCGCTCGTCCTTTTCACGATCGTGGAATCCTTCGCCGAACATCCGATCATGGATTTCAAGGTCTTCAAGAACTCCTCCTTCTGCCTTGGTAACATTGCTATCTTCTTTTTCGTGATGAATCTCTTCGGCGGCCTGGTCATCCTGCCCATCTACATGCAGACGCTCATGGGGTATACGGCCACGCTGGCAGGCCTGGCCCTTGCGCCGGGCGGCATCGCCAATCTCCTGATCATGCCCGTGGTCGGCATACTGGTGTCCCGCTTTCACCCCAAGGTCCTTATCATCTCCGGCATCCTGGTACTGGCCTATTCCACGTTCCTCATGTCCCACTTCACCCTCGCGGTCGACTTCGATACCATCGTATGGCCCCGCGTCATCTTCGGGGTCGGCATGGGATTCATCTTCATCCCGCTCACTACCCTGACCCTGTCCGGCATCAGGAAAGAAGATATGGCCAATGCCACATCCATATACAACCTCGTGCGCAACCTCGGCGGCAGCTTCGGTGTGGCCATCGTGACTACCATGCTCAACCGCAAGGCACAGTTCCATCAGGTCCGTCTTGTTGATCGCCTCACGCCCTACGACATGAACTACGCCCTGCATGCCCAACAGAACGCCGCGGTCCTCCAATACAGCGGCCTTGATCCCCTCCTAGCCAAACAGGCAGGCCTAGGCGTTATTTACCAGCGGATGTTGCAGGAGGCATCCATGCTTTCGTTCAACGATGTCTTCTATTTCCTCACCGTCATGATCATCCTCCTCATACCGATCATCCTCCTCATGAAACGGCCCGCCCAACCCGCTCCCGAGCCCTCCTGACTTTACCCAGGGGATCAGGGGGGGGTAATATTTACGATACGCTCGAAGGGCATAGGCATTGATATTTTTTCAAGTCTGGTTTAAGAAAGTGAGCAAAGGATTTAGAATGGACCAACAGAAACAAAAAGTAAGGGTAGCGCTGCTCTCGGTGATCTCGAACACCACCCTTGTCCTCCTGAAGCTCATCGTCGGTATAGTGATCGGATCGGTATCCATCATCTCTGAGGCCATCCATTCCGGTGTGGATCTCATAGCTGCCATGATAGCCCTGTTTTCGGTCCGGACCTCCGGGGTACCGGCAGACAAGAAGCACCCCTTCGGGCATGGAAAGATCGAGAATATCTCGGGCACCATCGAGGCCCTGCTCATATTCCTGGCAGCGGGATGGATCATCTACGAGGCGGTCAAAAAGTTCTCCAACCCCGCCATCCTTGAGTTTGCCGGCTGGGGTGCGGGGGTCATGTTCATCTCCGCTTCGACGAATATCATCGTCTCCCACATGCTCTTCAAGGTAGGCAAGGAGACGGATTCCGTGGCGCTGATGGCCGATGCATGGCACCTAAGGACGGATGTCTATACATCGGTCGGAGTCATGGTGGGCCTAGGCGCTATCTGGCTGGGCGCCTTTTTTGCGCCGGGTGTGGATCTGCGCTGGGTTGACCCGGCGGCCGCGATCCTCGTTGCCGTCATGATCATCAAGGCTGCCTACGAACTGGTGCGCGATTCGGCCCGTGATCTCCTCGATGCCGGGCTTCCCGCGGACGAGGAGAATTGGATCCGGGATCTCATCGTGAAGCACCGTCCTCAGATTCACGGCTTCCACCAGATGCGAACCCGCAAGGCGGGGAATTTCCGCTTCGTAGAGTTCCACCTCATAGTCGATCCGCACATGTCCGTCGAGGAGTCGCATACGATCACCGACGACCTCACCTCGCATATCGAAGAGCATTTTCCCAATACGAGCGTCATGATCCACATCGAGCCCTGCGATGGCAACTGCACGGATGTCTGCATCGAGGGATGCTTCCTCAACGAGCGCCAGCGGCAGGCAGTAAAATAATGGAACGCACATATACTGAACTCTGGGGTGAATTGCCCTTTTAAAAATCCGTGACGACCCGGTTGCGGCCGGAGGCCTTCCCCTGATAGAGGAGCTTATCCGCCCGTTCCAGGATCGATTCCATGGTATCGTCCGGCCTGGCAAGGGTGGCACCCAAAGTCATGGTAGCCCGGACTATCACCCCTTCCAGAGAGAAGCTGGACTCTTCCACCAGGGCCCTCAACTTGTTCGCCACAGTCGCGAGATACTCCTCTCTGAGGTGCTGGATCACTACAACGAACTCCTCCCCTCCCCACCGGCCTGAAAGGTCGGAGGAACGGATATTCGCCTCCAGGGTATGGATACACCTCATCGCCCATAGGGTAGCCAATGGTGTCATTGATCCCTTTGAAGTGATCAATATCCGCGAAGATGATGCCGAAGGGGAAGCGGTAACGTTTGAGATCGTCAAGGCATGTCTGGAGCTTCATTTCGAGATAGCGCCGGTTCGGCAGGCCTGTCAGGTGATCGATGAGGGCGGCCTTCTGCAAACGTCCGATGGTCTCCCGATCGGCAAAACGGGCCGAATTGTCCTGGAAGACCTCGGCGGCGCCGATGACCAGTGAAGAGGCATCCCGGATGGGAATGACTTGCATTGCAACCGGTACGCGTTGTCCGGCCTTATGATGGAGGAAGACAGCGGCCTCCCGGACCCGCTGATCGTCTAGGGTATGTGCTACGGGGCAGTCGATCATACATAATTGCCGCCCCTGCTCATCCACATGGATGAGGATATTGTCAGAACACTTGTGGCCAACAACCTCGGAGGCCGTATATCCGGATATCCTCTCGGCGCCCTTGTTCCAGTAGGTGATCCGCCTGTCTGTGTCCACAAAATAGATTCCATTCAGGAAGTTGTCGAGCAGCTCTTTGTAAGAATCCTCAGCGAGCACCATGGAGATCCCTCTCCTCATCCAGTTGCTGGCGTATGGCCATGCCGATCTTGTCCAGAGGTTCGGCAGGGGCCGGTAAAAAATAAGGAACACGTACCCACCCATTGCTGCGTGGAGACCGGACAGCGAGGTGGCTTTTTTCATGATTATGTAATATTTTGTGATTCTTTGTCTTATTTTTCTAGACAAACCCTTCGATATCGGGTATTTTCCTGTACAAGGGGGAATGGTCATGGTTGAAGAGATGATGAATACCAAGGAGGTCGCACGGTACCTGAAGATCCACGAAAAGCAGGTCTACGTCCTCATCAAGGAAGGCAGGATCCCCTCCACCAAGGCCACCGGCAAATGGATATTCCCCAAGAAGCTGATCGATGAATGGATCGATACCAATGCCCGCTCCGGTCTGCGGGAGGCGCGGGAGAAGACCCGGCAGATAGCCGGATCCCTCCTGGCCGCGGGCAGCAATGACCCGGTCCTCGACATCCTCCAGGCGACACTCAGGGCCACCTATCCCGAATTCTATATCTTTGCGGCAAACGTGGGCAGCATGGCTGGGCTCGCCGCACTCAACAAGGGCTATACCGATCTGGCCTGGTCCCACCTTTATGACCCCGAGAGCGGCGAATACAATATCCCCTATCTTGCACGGGCCCTGCCCGAGGTCAAGGCGGTGGTCGTCAACCTCTTCGCCCGGGAACTGGGCCTCGTGACCGCCCTGGGAAACCCATACGATATCAGGAAAATAGAGGACTTGGCCCGGGATGGTCTCAGGATCTGCAACCGGCAGAAGGGGTCTGGTACGCGGCTCCTCCTCGACCAGCAGCTCAAGCAGGCGGGGATCAGTTCGGAAAAGATCCAGGGTTACGATCAGGAGGTCTACACCCACCTCGAGGTGGGTTTGTCCGTCCTCGCCGGAAATGCCGATGCCGGGATTGCCACAGGTGCGGTCTCATCACTGCTTGGCCTCCCGTTCATACCCATGACCCGGGAGCGCTTCGACATGATCCTTCCCCAGGCCACCTTTTTCACCAAAGGGGTGCAGGCGCTCCTGGATGTCCTCCGATCAGAGGTATTCCGGAAAAAGGTCGAGCCTTTAGGGCACTATGATTTCACTGCTTCAGGGAAAATCATCTATCCAACACATTAATAATTCGATTGCAGGAGGTAGAAAATGAAGAAAGTTTTTATATTTGTGGTGTTGTCGCTCTGTGTATGGGTACCATACGCGCATGGGGCTGAGACCAAAGGGTTTCTCCTCATGGCCAGCACCATCGGCCCCATCGATTCCGGGATTGTGGATGCCCTGGAGAATCAGTTCGAGAAGGAAACGGGTATCCGGGTCCGTCATGTTGGGGCAGGCACGGGGGCGGCATTGGACATTGCCAGGAAATGCAATGTCGACCTCGTCATGGTGCATGCCAAGACACTCGAGGAGAAGTTTGTCAGCGAAGGCTACGGCACGGAGCGGATCCCCCTCATGTACAACGATTTCGTGATCGTCGGCCCTGCGGACGATCCGGCCGGCATCAAGGGAATGAAGACCGCCACAGAGGTGCTCAAGGTGATTGCCATGAAGGGTGCCCCCTTTGTGAGCAGGGGCGACAAATCCGGCACGCATGTGGCCGAACTGGAACTCTGGGGGAAGGCAGGGATCAATCCGTCCGGTGTCTGGTATACCATCTATGAAAACGGCGCCGAAGGAAATGTGTCGACCCTCCTGTACACCGACCAGAAAGGGGCTTATACCGTGATCGACCGCGCCGCCTACCTTGCCGTGCAGGATAAGATCAAGCTCCTCGTCCTGGTCGAGGGCGATGAGGCGCTCCTCAATCATATCTCGCTCATCCCGATCAATCCTCAGAAATGTTCGCGGGCGAATTACAAGGATGCCATGACCTTTGTCGCCTGGCTCGCCTCGCCCAAGAAGGGGCAGAAGATCATCGCGGGCTTCGGCAAAGACAAGTACGGCATGCCGCTCTTTGTCCCTGAATCAAAGGCGTGGAAAGCGAAGCAGAACAAGAACTAATCACAGGAAAGGAGAAATGTTATGAAACAGAATCGTTTGTGGGCATTTTTCTGGGTTCTCCTGCTGTTGGGTGGGGCGCTTCTGGTCACTGCTCCAGCCTCAGCCGCTCCAGTGCAGAAGAACATCATCCTCGCCACGACCACCAGCACGCAAGACTCGGGCCTGCTGGACGTCCTCATCCCCATCTTCGAGAAGAAGACCGGCTATTTCGTGAAGACGATCGCCGTGGGTTCCGGCCAGGCCATGGCCATGGGGGCCAAGGGCGAGGCGGATGTCCTGCTCGTCCATTCACCCGATGCGGAGATGAAGTTCATCGCTGATGGTTTTGGCATCAACCGCCGGCTCGTCATGCATAACGATTTCATCCTCGTGGGGCCGCCCAGCGACCCGGCCGGGATCAAGGGGATGAAATCAGCGGCCGAGGCCTTCAAGAAGCTCGCCGCCTCCGGGGCGCTGTTCATGTCACGGGGCGACAATTCCGGCACGCACGCCCAGGAGAAGAAACTTTGGAAGGCTGCCGGGATAGACCCCGAAGGGCAGAAATGGTACCAGCAGACCGGGCTCGGCATGGGCCAGACCTTGAACGTGGCCGCCGAGAAGAAGACCTACACCCTGGCCGACCGCGGGACCTATCTCGCCATGCAGAAGAACCTCGGCCTCGACATCCTCTGCGAGGGCGATACTTCGCTCCTCAACATCTACCACGTCATCGAGGTCACCCCCGCCAAGTGGCCCAAGGTGAATGCCGCCGGCGCCAAGGCCTTTGCCGATTTCATGGTTTCCCAGGAGGTACAGGACAGCATCGCCAAATTCGGGGTTGACAAGTATGGTTCGCCCCTGTTCTTCCCGGATGCAGGGAAACCGGAATAAGGCACAGAGAAAATCGAAATAAAAGTATCGGAAAGGGGGACGGGGAAGCCTCTTTTACAAAAAGGTTTCTCCGGGCTATGATATAGATGGATCTGATTCTCGAAGGCATCAGACAGGCCATTCATCTCCTCTTCACCCTTGACCCGGAGGTGCTCGGAATCACTGCCCTGTCCCTCAAGGTCTCGGGTGTGGCGACCCTCATCAGCCTCTGCATCGGCATCTCCTCAGGTACGGCCGTTGCCCTGAACCAGTTTCCCGGTAAGCGCCTGGTCATCAGCCTGATCAACACCGGGATGGGGCTGCCCCCTGTTGTGGTAGGCCTCCTCGTCACGATCTTTCTCTGGCGCAACGGACCGCTCGGCTCGTTAGAGATCCTCTATACGCCGACGGCAATCATCATCGCCCAGGCCGTGATCGCCACGCCCATCATCACGGGCATCAGCATGGCAGCGATCCAGCATCTCCCGCGGGAGTTGCGGCTTCAGATCCTGGCCCTGGGCGCCACCCGCCTCCAGATGGTCTGGATCCTCATCCGGGAGGCCCGGCTGCCGCTCCTGGCCGCGGTCATGGCTGGTTTCGGCGGGGTCATCTCCGAAGTCGGGGCCTCAATCATGGTGGGCGGCAACATCAAGGGGTATACGCGCGTCCTCACAACAGCGACCGTCATGGAGACGAGCAAGGGGAACTTCGAAGTGGCCTTGGCCCTCGGGATCATCCTCCTCATCCTCGCCTTTCTCATCAACGCCATCCTGACGCATATCCAGCAGAGGGAAAGGCCGCGATGAGAATTGACGGTGAACGCATTCTCGCCGCGAATGGCCTCATGGTGAGGCGGGGAGGGGTCCAGGTCCTGGACATCCCCTCCCTGGCCATCGAACAGGGGAAATGCCTCACCCTCATCGGACCGAACGGCGCCGGGAAGTCGACCTTGCTCCTGGCTCTTGCCTGCCTCATCAAACCCTCGACAGGCACCCTGGCCTTCAAAGGTCAGAGGCTCGCTTCTGACCACGATCTCTTCGCCTATCGACGGCGAGTCGCCATGGTCTTCCAGGAGCCCCTCCTTTTCGATACCACCGTCTTCGAGAACATCGCCGCGGGTTTGAAGCTCAGGAAGGTCAAGCATGCCGAGGTGGAGCGGCGCGTACGGGAATACGCCCAACAGTTCGGCATTATGCACCTCCTTCAACGCTCGGCGCGCAAAGTCTCGGGCGGCGAGGCGCAGCGCACGAGCCTTGCACGGGCCTTTAGTACGCAACCCGAGATCATCTTCCTCGACGAGCCCTTTTCCTCCCTCGATCCGCCCACGCGGGACTCCCTCATCGAAGACCTGCACCGCATACTCCATGAGACGCAGACCACGGCCGTCATGGCCACCCACGACCAGGAGGAAGCGCTCCGTCTCTCCGATGACATGGCCGTGATGCACGCCGGGAGCATCGTGCAGATCGGATCACCGGAAGAAATAATGAACCACCCCGCCAATGATTTTGTGGCCGCCTTCATCGGCATGGAGACGGTGATCCCCGGCAAGGTCTCCTCATCGGAAAGGGGAGTCCTCACCGTCTCCGCTTCCGGACGGGATATCCTGGCTGTCGGCGAAGCCGCTCCCGGAGAAGAAGTATGCCTGTGCATCCGTCCCGAGAACGTCACCCTCTCCACCGCTGTCGCGGACAGGACGAGCGCCCGGAACGTATTCGCCGCATCGATCCTCAGGATTATCCCGAAAGGTCTTTATTACAAGATCGAGATGGACTGCGGCTTCTTCCTCGTAGCCTACGTGACCCGCCAATCCCTAGACGACCTCTCTCTCCATGCCGCTCAAATGGTCACCGCCTCCTTCAAGGCCACCGCCGTCCATGTGATCCTTAAATAAGCTCAATTCCCCCGACCCCCCGGTTTTCAAGAGTGGGGGTGGTTTAAATCAACCTTGTGCAACTTCCGCCTGGTGGGGTGGATAGGCTTTACTTTTGGATGACAACTCGTATACAATGGAATTCAATTCATGTATGGAGGTGGGATATGAAAAGACCTCTCTGTCTCCTTGCTCTTCTGCTGACCCTGTCGACTCCAGTCCTGTCCGAGAGCATCAAGCGGGTAGTTATCTACCAGGATATGGCCTATCTCACCCTCGATCGGGAAGCCGTCAATCATAAAGTGCTCCTCGATGTGCCACCGGATGTCATCCCGGAGTCTATCACGGCCGTTCCGAAAGGAGGGGTCATCCGCAGCCTGGAGGTTGAATTATGGCGGTCGGTCTCGGGCAAGACCAAGCAGATCCAGGATCTCCTCGCCCAGAAGCGGGCGCTCCTGGCGAGCAAGAAAAAGCTGCAGGCTACCGTGGAGAAGGAGATCGTAATCATTTTCGACGCCGCAGGGGCCACGAAGAAAGAGTCGACGTTTCCGAAAACGAGGATGATCGAGGCCTTGGCCTTTATCGATGAACGCGTGAATGCCCTCAATGCGCGGCACATAAAGCTCGGCCAGGAGATGGATGAACTCGGGACCCAGGTCAAGGATCTGGAGGATCAGCTGCGCGCCATATCCGAGCGGCAGGGATACCGGATCACGGTCGAAGCGGACGGGATCATCCAAATCTCCTATGCCCTCAAGAATGCATACTGGAAACCGGAATACGCGGTCTATGTCGCATCCGGCAAGGGGGAGCTCAGGCTGGAGACCTCCGCTAGGATCTGGCAGGCCACCGGCATGGACTGGGATGCGGAGGAGGTCCTCATCTCGACCGGCAGACCCAGTTTCGGCATCCAGGCGCCGGAACTCTACCCCTGGCGTCTCGCCGCACCGCGCATACAGAAACGGATGTACAAGGAGCAGGACATGCTGGCCGCTGCACCGGAGGAGGCCGCCATGGAAAAAGAGGTGGAGGTCAAGGCCACGGCCACCTCTTATTTCATCGGCGCAGCGCGCACGGTGACTATACCCGGGGACGGCACCCCGCGGACGGTAAGCCTCCAGAAGAAGGCGCTCGATGCCAAGCTCTTCAGGATCACGGCGCCGAAGCTCAAAGCGGCTGCGTTCCTGAGGGCAGAAGGCACCTGGCCAGGGAATGCACCCCTCATACCCGGTAGCTATAGCGCGTTTGTGGACAATGAATTCTGCGGCAAGGGAAATCTCAAGGAGGTGCAACCCGGCGAAAAGATGACGCTCGACCTCGGCAAGGATGAGGGGATCAAGGTGGAGCGGAAGGAAAAGGTCTACCATGAAAAGACCATCACCGGCAAGGACAAGACCACCTATACCTATACCATAACCATAGAGAACACGCGGGCGGAGCAGGTCAGGATGACCGCCAAGGACCAGATCCCGATATCCCAGGACGAGGAGATCAAGGTGAATCTCCTCGAGGCGAACCCGAAGGCCATCCCTGACGAGGAGGGGATGTTGACCTGGGAGATCGACTGCCCTGCGCACAAGAAGACGACCGTTGGCTTCAGCTTCTCGGTGACAGGACTTCCACCGTTTTAGGATCTGGCGATGCTGCACCCCTGGACGGTGTCAGTAGCCGAGGCGCGGCAGATCCAGGAAACCCTGCGGGATAGGGTCTTGCAGACAGATTGCTTCTCCGAAATCCGCCTGGTGGCAGGCGTCGATGTTTCCTATGCCAGGGGGGCGGAGCATGCAGTCTGCGCCATTGCGGTCCTGTCCTTTCCCGGACTGGAGATGGCGGGTTGCTCGCAGGCTGCCATGCCACCTGGATTTCCCTACCTTCCCGGCCTGCTGGCCTTCAGGGAAGGCCCCCTCATCGAAGCGGCGTATCAAAGGCTCAATCTGAAGCCGGATATATTCCTCTTCGACGGGCACGGGGTATGCCATCCGCAGGGCTTCGGCATCGCCTCCCACCTGGGGGTTTACCTCGCTCTTGCCGGCATCGGCTGCGCCAAGGAGAATCTCTGCGGATTCTATGTGGAGCCCGGTCCTGCCCGAGGGGACACAAGCCCCATCATGGATGGGGGCATGGTCATCGGCTATGCCGTAAGGACCAGGGAAAAGACAAAGCCCGTTTTCGTGTCCGTCGGACACAAGGTCAGCCTTGAGAGCGCGGTGGATATCTGCCTGCGATGCTCTTCGGGCTACCGCATACCGGAACCCCTCCGGCAGGCGCATATAATGAGCAGGAAAATCCTCACCGCACAATGCATGCCTTCACGAGTCCTTTGAGCCCCTCCACACAGGAGGCAACCTCCTCTTCCGAGAATGACCGCTCTGAAAGAAAGGCAGCATCGACATGTTTTGAAGGGACGAAGCGCTGGAGGGCATAGAGCTCGGCCCCCTCTATCATATGCCCGATCGCGATGATGTCCGCAGGCGCGAGGAGGGACCGGGCCAGGGTGGTCCTGAACTCATACCGGAGCGGAGCGTGCATGATGGTCTTCAGGCTGGCAACGAGCGCCTCGGGATCGATGTCTTTCCTGACCACCGCGCTGTACTTCTCGAGCGGAGCCTTGATATCCATGGCGATGTAATCCACGACCCCCTGGGAGATGATCTCCTCGAGCACATCGGGCCGTGCCCCGTTGGTGTCCAGTTTTACGAGATATCCCAGCTCCTTGACCCGTGCCATAAAGGCGATGATTTCCGCCTGAATTGAGGGTTCGCCGCCGGTGATCACCACGGCATCGAGTTGGCCCTGCCTCTTCTCGAGGAATGCGAAGACCTCCTCCTCGGGTATCGGCTCGGCAAACAGCCGTGGATCCACAAGTTCCGGGTTATGACAGAACGGGCAGGCGAAATTGCACCCTTGCGTAAAGACAATAGCGCTGATCTTCCCGGGATAATCTAAGAACGAGGTCTTTTGCACAGAACCGATCTTCATCTTTGCGAGAGATGATACCCGTCCTCGGTTCCAAAAGGCAAGCAAAAGCTTACCTCCTCTTCAAGGAGGGGAAATACATCAAGATCGTCATCATGGGGTCGGGATAGCGCGAGATTATCTTTCCAAGAGCTTCGATCCGCATTTCATTCACTGCGAAGATCGAAGGATCAGGCCTCGGCTTGGCAAGCGCCTATTCCATAATCAAGCGTCAGGGTAGGCTCATCGCGGTGGAACCCGAGATGGATCATGGTTCCATCTTCAGTATTTTCCTGCCTTCTTCCGATATTGTTATGGAGAACAAACAGATCGAAAAAGGGAGCGGTCATGGGAAGAGGCAGGGTGTTGGTGATGGATGACGAGGACTTCATCAAGGATGTAGTCGGCAGCATGCTCGACCTGCTTGGATATGAGGCGGAGTTAGCAAGTGATGGTGCCCAGGCGATACACATGTACAGCGAGGCGCTTGCGAAAGGCAGGCGCTACGATGCCATCATCATGGATCTCACCATCCCGGGCGGGATGGGCGGCAAGGAGGCCATCCAAAACCTGCTCAGGATTGACCCCACGGTGAAGGCAATCGTCTCCAGCGGTTATTCGAACGACCCCATCATGTCCAACTTCAAGGATTTCGGCTTTGCCGGAGTCGTGGCGAAGCCGTTCCAGATCGAAGACTTGAGCAACGTCATCGAGACAGTGACCAAGGGCACGGTATAATCCGGGCGGGGGAAACCCCGTTGAGAGCAATCATGTTAGTTGGTTTGAGACGTTTCTGTTTATGGTGGCTGAAAAAAGCTCTGGTGAACATGCGCGAACAAGAGTGTTCCCCCGGATCTCCTCCCCGAAAATTTCAAAGGACTAGGAACTAGGAAGGGGACTTTCATTAAAAATATAGTAATGTAATATGCGTCCCCTGCATGCACTCTGCATGCACTCTGGTCCTCGCCTTTCAAGCGCGTCTTGCGGCGCCTCCAATTCTGGCTATCCTGCGGAATTGTGACTCGGGGCATCCATGCCTCTCGCCCTGCGGGCGTATCTTTGATACGTCCAATTTTGTTATCCTGCAAAATTGTGAGATTTTTATCCAGGCGTGCCTTCCAGAGCGATCTCCCGTACGGCCTTCAAGCCGCTGCGACTGTCCTTCTTGGGAGAAGTGTTCTGGGGCGAGGAGGTGCCGGAGCCCGTTCCGCTCCAAGGCGCTATCCTAAGATTGGGCATCTCCGGATCGAGCTTGAACGGCTTCCTGAGCTTGAATTCCTCCCGTTTCCCGTTGTTCCACTGGGCCACGGGCCGCAGGTACCCCGTGACCCGCGAATAGACCTCGGTGGCGCAACCGCAATGCGGGCAGGTTGCCTGCTGGCCCGCCAGGTAGCCGTGCCCCTGGCACACACTGAAGGTTGGGCAGAAGGTGAAATAGGGGATATGATAGGTGGAGCAAATCCGCTTGACCAGATCCTTGATGACGTGCGGATCGCTGACCTGCTCACCGGCATAGATGTGGAGCACCGTGCCGCCGGTGTACTTCTGCTGGATCTCGTCCTGGAGCTCGAAGGCCTCGAAGATGTCGTCCGTATAATTCACCGGCAACTGGGTGGAATTCGTGTAGAATGGCTCAGCGCCCATTCGGTATGCATCTTCATTGGCGCAGATGATATCCGGATACTTGTGCTTGTCCATCATGGCAAGGCGGTACGATGTCCCCTCGGCCGGGGTGGCCTCGAAGTTGTAATTGTTCCCGGTCTGCTGCTGGAGCGCGACGAGGGTAGTGCGGATGAAGTCGGCTACCTGAAGCGCGAACTCCATACCCTCTTGGCTGGCAATATCCTTGCCGAGGAGGTTCAGGCATGCCTCGCTCATGCCCACGATGCCGATGGTGGAGAAGTGGTTCTTCCAGTACTCGCCGAAACGCTCCTTGATCTTGCTCAGGTAGTACCTGGTATACGGGTAGAGGATGTCATCCGTGAACCGCTCGAGGATCTTGCGCTTCATCTCCAGGCTCTCGCTTGCAATCGCGATCAGGTGGGAGAGCCGGTCCAGAAACTCATCCTTGTCCTTGCTGAGGTAACCGAGTCGCGGGAGATTGATGGTAACCACGCCGATGGAGCCCGTGAGCGGATTGGAGCCGAACAGGCCGCCCCCCCGCTTCTGGAGGTCGCGGTTGTCGATACGCAGCCGGCAGCACATGCTGCGGGCGTCCTCGGGGTGCATATCGGAATTGATGAAGTTGGAGAAGTAAGGCACGCCATACTTCGCCGTCATCTTCCACAAGCCGTCAAGGTCCTTATTGTCCCAGTCGAAATCCTGCGTGATGTTATAGGTGGGGATGGGGAAGGTGAATACCCTGCCCATGGCATCCCCCTCGGCCATCACCTCGACGAAGGCCTGGTTGAACATGTCCACCTCCGGCTGGAACTCGCCATAGGTGGCATCCTGGATCTGCCCCCCGATGACCACCCCCTGATTGGCATAGTAGGCCGGCACCTTTAGATCGAGCGTCACGTTCGTAAACGGCGTCTGGAAACCCACACGGGTGGGCACGTTGATATTGAAGATGAATTCCTGGAGCGCCTGTTTGACCTGGGTGTAGTCGAGGCTGTCGTAGCGGATGAAGGGGGCGAGCAGGGTGTCGAAGTTCGAGAAAGCTTGCGCCCCTGCCGCTTCGCCTTGGAGGGTGTAGAAGAAGTTGACGATCTGCCCCAATGCGGTGCGGAAATGCCGGGCAGGCTTGCTCTCCACCTTACCCGGGGCACCTTTGAAACCCTGGAGCAGGAGGTCGTAGAGGTCCCAGCCCACACAGTAGACTGAGAGGATATTGAGGTCGTGGATGTGGAAGTCGCCGTTTACATGCGCATTCCTGACCTCCGGGGGGTAGATCTTGTTCAGCCAGTAGAGCTTGCTGATCTCGGAAGAGATGTAATTGTTGAGCCCCTGGAGGGAGAAGGCCATGTTGCTGTTCTCGTTCACCTGCCAGTCGAGCTTATCCAGGTACTGGTCGATCATGTCGACGCCGACGCCGGCCTTGATCTCCCTGAGCTTGGCATGCTGGTCGCGGTAAATGATATAGGCCCTGGCTGTGGCCTTGTAGGGCGAAGAAATCAGCACCTCTTCAACGATATCCTGGATGACTTCCACCGTGGGTATGCCGGATATGGCCTGCTGGGCCATACTCAAGACCCGCAGCATCAGACGGTGGGCGGTTTCCTCGTCGAACTCGCCGGTTGCCTTGCCCGCCTTGGCGACTGCCGCGGTGATCTTGGATGCATCGAAGTCGACCACCCTGCCATCCCTCTTCCTGATCTTATCGAACATGAGGCCTCCTGCGCTATATATAGGATATTTGTCTGTAACCAATGCTACATATAGTGTCTTATCGAAAAAAAGCAAGGGGAATCTTTAATGGAATTTTCGTTATGGGTGGTTAAAAAAACTTTATCCTCCTGAACCCTCTGGTCTCAAGGTGGTCAGGGGATCCGGCGGGCATGCCGCCGCCCGACGAAATAGTGGCGGTAGCATGCCCGCCGGAGTGCTTGCTCCCCGAAGGCTCAGAGGAGTGTGGTCTTGAGCCTACTCGCTGCTGTCCTTGTACATGTCGTCGATAGTCTCGGCGTATTTCTGGTTGATAACCTTGCGCTTGAGTTTCAGGGTCGGAGTAAGTTCGCCTGCATCGATGCTGAACTCCTTAGGCAGGAGCCGGAAGGCACGGACCTGCTCGACCCTGGCATAGTCCTGCATGAGGGTCTTGACCTTGTCGTCATAGAACTTGACGATCTCGGGTTTTTTGACGAGGTCGTCGTTCGAGGCAAAGGATATGCCCTGGTTGTTGGCATAATTCGCGAGTTCGGCGAAGTTCGGCACGATGAGGATGCTGATGAACTTCTTGCCTTCACCGATCACCGCGGCCTGCTCGATGAAGAGATCGGCAACCAGGGTGTTCTCGATGTTCTGCGGCGAGATGCTCTTCCCCCCGGCGGTGATGATGATATCCTTCTTCCGGTCCGTGATGTGCAGACATCCCTTTTCATCGATAGTCCCGATATCACCTGTCTTGAACCAACCATCATCGGTAAAGGCGGTCTTGGTGTCTTCGGGCTTGTTATAATACCCCTCCATCACCTGCGGCCCCTTGATGAGGATCTCGCCGCCCTCGGCGAGCTTGACCTGGGTGTCGGCGACGGCCTGGCCGACCGAGCCGAAGACGAACAGGTCAAAGGTGTTCACATTGGTGACCGGGGTTGTTTCGGTCAAGCCGTACCCGTTATGGAGCGGCACGCCGATGGAGTTGAAGAACCGGTCGATCTCGACGGCCAGGGGTCCGCCGCCGTTGAAGGAGATTTTCATCCGGTCAAGACCGAGGGCGGCCCGGATCTTGGAGAAGACCACCTTGTCCGCCAGATCGTATTGGAGCTTCAGGGTGATCGGCATCGGCTTGTTCTGCACCTTGTAATCGACCGCCCTGTCCGCGACACCCTTGGACCAGGCGAACAGTTTCTGCCTCACCGGAGGGGCCTTCTCCACGCTACTCGTGATGCCGGAATACATCTTCTCGAACAGCCTGGGGACGCTGCAGAGGAGCGTGGGCCGGATCTCCTGGAGGTTAGCGAGGACCGTGGAGAAACTCTCGGCGAGGCTGATCACCGCCCCGACATGGAGCATAAGGTACACGCCGACGGTCCTCCCGAAAGAATGGCTCCACGGCAAAATCGCAAGCCCCTCATCCTGATGAGAGATCATGGGGTGCGAGGCATAGCACTGGTGCACATTGGACACAAAGTTGCGATGGGTGAGCATGACACCCTTGGGGGGCCCGGTCGTACCAGACGTGTACATGAGTGTGGCAAGATCTTCTGAGGATATTTTGTTGAGGCGCTCCTCGAAGATCTTTTTTTCCTTGGCATTTTCCCCAAGCTCCATAACCGCTTCCATGCTCAGGATATTCTTGTCGTCCGACGCGATGGGATCAAAGGTGACGATCTTCTTGAGGCTCTTGAGCTTCGACTTGACGCTCAAGATCCTATCGAGGTGGTCATGGTCGGAGACAAATACGATCTTCGATCCCGAATCCATGATAATGTATGCAGCCTCTTCTCCGGAATTGGTGGCGTAGATGGGCGCATCTGAGGCCCCTATGGACAGGGTCGCGAAGTCGGCGACCAGCCATTCCCACCGATTATCGGAGAATATGGCTACCTTGTCCCCCTTCATTGTCCCAAGCGAGATGAGCCCGAGACCCAGATTCACCACCCTTCTGGCCATCTCGTTCCAACTGAGATTGATATATTTCTCCTGCTCCTTGTACCGGAGGCATGTCTCGTACTGATACTTGTCCGCCCGGTTATGAAACATTCCGGCTACGGTTTTTTCGGAATACCCCATGCTATCCTCCTCTTTTTTCGTGATGTATTGATAGCACAGAGGAGTTACCCCATTCATGATGAAACCTCAAGTGCTTTTATGAAAAGACCCGTGCAGTTTGACCATCGCGGCAAACCTTTTGTGGAGCTACTCTTCAGGGTCATACCCCTATACGATTTTCACGAGGAAGCCTCCTATGCGCATGGCTGCACGGAGAGAGCCACCTTTGATGTCTATTACATAAGCACCGCAATCTCGATTCATGAAGAAGAGTGCCTAGAGATTTTTCAGATCATGATAGTGATTATTGTAAACGAAACACTCTACCCCTCAGCCATGTGCAACCACGCCGGGCATCTTGTACTCATATGCTTCTCAGCACCTGGGAATACAACCCCAAAGCAGAGACCGCGAGTCTTTCCCCTCCAGGCATCTGCGCAGGCCAGAATCTCACACGATAGGGAAAATGGGTAATATCCTTTTTCAAAGCCTCAACGAACTTTCTATTCAATTATCCGCCGGTAACCTCTTCAGGAAAGGCGCGAGGCATATGCCAGAAAAGGCGATGAGGATGGCTGGGATTAACTCCCATTGAAGGATTGCACTCAAGTTTTTGCCAAGGATGGCCTCCCGTGCGATATTGCACATAATGATGAGGGCAAGATTGCGCGGGAGCGACCCCAGGAATGTTCCGATGAAATAGTCCCGAAAGCTGATGGGAAGCGATGCTGCCCCGTAATTGACTGCCGGATCGGGAACCATGAAGGTCCGGGCATAGACGATGAGCAGTATGGCGTTATCGGGTATCTTAGCATAGATCTTTGCAGGGAGCAGCGCCTGCAGCCCATCCCCGGCAAGGGGCTGCACGATCCGGACAATCACGAAGATCATGCATGCGGCAACGAGCGAGCTCGTCTGCAGGGCAAGCAATCCCAGCCAAGGGGCGAATATCAATCCGCCTGCAACCGCAAGCGGGGTCGATGGGACAAAGAAGGCCACCACAACGGCAGCGCACACCACGTACAGAAAGACCCCCGTCCAGCTCATTTTCTGGACGAGGAACATGAGGGTAGGCAAGGAAAAGCTTGTGGCAAGTATAAGATGTCCGAGGAGGGCGAGCAGTCCGAGCGTTACACCTATGCAGACAATGCTGAAGAACTTCATGTGCTTTCCCGTCCGCATGCAAAAGCATCCCTTATGCAATGATGTTGCCATACTCTTCGGAAGAATATTATAATAGTTAACACCATGAACCATGCATTGACGATCGATGTAGAAGAATTCTTCCAGATCCATGCCTTATCAAGGGTGGTCGCACCGTATCAATGGGATCATTATCCCTCGACAGTGGAGGAAAATACGGACAGGATTCTCCATCTCCTTGAAGACAGAGGGATAAAAGCCACCTTCTTCTGCCTGGGATGGGTGGC
>CAYGXB010000015.1:0-21163 GCA_964353605.1 uncultured Bacteriovoracaceae bacterium | reverse complement strand
TGGCGGATTGTTCGCCATGGCATAATCGGCGCCGCTTTCCGCAGCATAGTAGTTCTGTTTGTATATGCGCTCGTTGCCCGCGATCTTCGTTTCCGTGGTGGAGGAGCGCGTGACGAAGACCGCGATGATGATGGTGGCTATGAGCACAAGGAGGACCATGACGAGCACTACGCCTTCGTTGTTTTTGATCGAGACCTTTGCCATATACGTCATCCCTTCGTTAATTCGCACTCCGGATAATGTCGATCGTCACACCGTGGGTGGTCCATTTTTCCATCCATGCCACGAATACATGTACGTCGAGCGCATCGGTGACACCGGCAAGCTGGGCGACGGTATATCCGCGCTGATAGGTGATACCTTGAGATGAGGTTACCGCAGCGAGGTTATGCCCACCATTCGACAATTCCGCAGGAACGTGGGTCCGGTTATAATCAAGACCCTGGAGGAATTCCACCTCGTTCTGCGCAACCGTGAGCGCCTGAGACAAATGTTGACTGTAGGCGTTCCCCGCCACGGCCGCCATCTGAAGCTTGGCCACGCCCACGATGCCGATGGCGAAGATCACGATCGCCACCACGAGCTCGATGAGGGTAAAGCCTTTATTATGCATATGCACTCCTAAACAGCGCTTGTCCTCAATCAAACAACCGGATCGCCATGTTCTTCAAAGCGATTCGCCGCTGCTGGTTGCGGGACATGAAATTCCCCGTCTCAGGGTCCCGCTGATCACTCCTCATCCAGATATTCATCTGCACAGCGAGGACCTGGCCGGTCTGGGCTGTTGTCAGCGTATTTCCTGCGCCGGCCGGGATGATTTGGGCATCGTTTTGATCAAGATACGTTACGCCGAACGAGGTTACATTCTGGGCCAGAGCCTGATTGTTTCTCTGCAGGGATATACCATTCAGCTCGTAGATCACATGTTCGTTTACCCCATTGGTGGTCCCATCTCCGTCCAAATCCGCTGTTACCGCGATGCGCATGAGACCAGATGTATCGGCCAGCACAGCGGCGATATTGGCGGATCTCGGATCGCAGCCCGCATTGCGGATGTCCTTTTCCATGATGTCCAGGACCGCCCGCAAGTCCTGCTGCAGGGTGGCGATCTGGTGCTGGACATTGCCGCTCACGTTCTGTGCCTGGTAGGCCATGTAGGCTGCCGACATGAGAAGAAGGGAAAGCACCAGCACGATCATAAGTTCCACCAAGGTAATTCCCGTATTATCTTTGCGGATATGCTCTCTCATGGCGCTATCGTCACACTCCCTCCGATGGTTACGGTCATGGTCCGTAAATTATCGCCGGATGGCGCTCGCGTGCTCCGAATGCTGAGGCTCCCCGGGTTCGTCGAGATACCACGGGAGTTATATCCCGTAGAAGAGCCTACAAAGGTGAGATCTCGGAGATCAAGACCGCGTTCCAGCGTAGTCTGCGGTACAATGTTGGTTCCATCTGCGACGTCCACCGTGTAGGTCTCGTTCCCGGCATTGAGCCAGACGGTCACGTTCTGGTTTCGCCGTATGGCCTCGCTCCGTGCCTGATTGAAATGGGCAGCCAGGGTCCTCGTCGCTGAATTGAGTTCGCGCTTGGCCATCCATGGGCCCAGGTTCGGGATTGCGATGGCGGCACCGACCGCAATAATGACCATCACTGTAATCAGCTCTGTCAGGGTGACCCCTCTATTGTCCAGCATCCTTATACACCTCAAGAATTTCAAACCTTTATCATCTATCGGCACGATCCTTACCCGACTTTATCGCAATTCCACCCTTGTACGAGAAAATTTTCACCTCGCCATCAAGGTCCGTCCTATAGAGCATGATCCCCTTTTGCCGGATACGGTTCAACACCTCCGGCGCCGGCACATGATATCGATTCCGGTACCCGCACGTGATCACCGCCATGCGCGGCTGCACCCGTTCGAGGAACACATCCAGACAGGTCTTAGCTGCACCATGATGGGCAACCTTGAGGACATCGGCAGACAGATCCTGCTCCAGGTGAGCCAGGGTCAGCTCGCCAAACCAGCCGGCATCGGCCATAAACAAGCCCCTCATCCTCCCGTCTCCCATCCTGAGCACGATGGAATGCAAATTCAGGTCCAATCCGTTGTACTGCGTATGGATCTTTTGCGGATGCAATACCTCGATTTTCAAGCCGTTTATAGCAAGCTGCTCGCCACGGCTGACGGTCTTGAGGGGGATCGATTTCAGGGATGTTATCCTGGTTACCGCATCGAAATCCGGGTCCTGCAATGTATTGATCCACACCTGACCCACAGGGAACCGTTGGAGGATGAATGGCATGCCACCTGCATGATCGGGATGGGAATGGGTGATCACCACGAGATCGAGTGCCGTAAAACCTCTCGTGAGGATGTGCGGTGCGACGAATAATCTACCGGTGTCAAAGCCGGACGGTGATCCGCCTGCATCGATGAGTATGGCATGCTCTCCTTTCGTGACCAGGATGCAGTCCCCCTGCCCCACGTTGATGAAATCGAAGGTAAGCGAACGAGAGCGATTGTAGGCCTGAAAGGTAGTGGGTAGGATGACCAGGGCTGTCGATATCAGGGCAAGCAGAGCGATCTGCATTTTAGATCTCCGTGCAAAAAAAGCGCAGATGAGACCAAGATAGCTGAGATATACCCAAGAGATATGCGGTTTCGGCATGGGGACAAGCCAACCGAAACGGTCCCCAGCCCAGAGAATCAAGTCGATGGTGTCCATGGCAAGAGAAAAAAGCACTGCTGTGGCTGGTGCATAGAAAATGCTCGCCAATAGCCCAAGGAGGCCTAATGGCATGACGAGAAAGCTGAACAGGGGAACAAAGACCAGGTTGTGGATTATGCCGAAGGGTGCGGCGAAACCGAACACATATCCCGCGATCGGCAGGGTAAAAGTGGAAGCGGCGATGGTCACGGCTATGAACTGTAGGGCCATTGGGCTCTTTTTCATTCTATCGAGCACGACGATAAGCCCCAGGACTGCGGCGAAAGAAAGCAGGAAGCTGGCAGTGAAAAGGCTCCATGGCCAGATGAAGAGGATAATGATGCCGGATAGCGAAAGTGCATCGAGGGGATCGGTCCTGCGTGCAAAGACGAGGGCGGCGATAACCACGACAGCCATGAGGATGGACCGGGTGGTCGGGTACGACGGTTCAACCAGGAAGACATAGAAGGTAGCGCAGAAAAGACCAATCACCTTTGCCACTAGGGGTGTATCAAGACGGACGGCAAGGGGCGGTATAATCCTTATGCAGGTGTAAGCCAGGATATAGCCGAAGAGCACGATGAGCCCGATATTCAGACCTGATATGGCAATAAGGTGCGAAAGCCCCAGGGAGGCGATCGTATCCCCGAGGGAGTAGCTCAATCCTGATCTGTCACCGAATAGAACAGCCTTTAGGATCTCCGCATCGGGACGTGCCATGTCGGAGAGGAGGGATACAGCGTTCGTAGTCAAATCTCGCGCCCGTGGATTGATCTGTCCTTCCGGAGAAGGCGTGATGTCCCTGAAATCCTTGATGGAACCGGTCACGGTAACACCCTGAGACAAGAGGTTGCGGGCATAATTGAACTCGCCGATATTTCCGAGAGACCTGGGCTGGTTTATGGTAGCCGTGGTACGAATCACGATCCTTTCTAAACAGCCAACATGTTCGTACACGTTCAGACGTGCCTTGCCCTGTATCGCCTTTCCATCAAGCCGCACAGAGGTGAGCTCTATCCGATAGATGCCATGCTCGAAGCCAGATGCGATCACTCTGCCTTCTATTGCATGTTCCCCTTCCAGCCAGACTGGCTGAGGGGAAAGCAGGATGGCGATGAAGCCAAGGGCGACACCGATGAACAGATGGGGCAACATCGAGAGAGAGAACAGAAGGCCAAGCATGACAAGGCAGAATATCAAGCCAGAGAAATCCGCTTGGATGCAGATGCCACAGGCAATACCGGTAAAAAGCACGACCAGGGGGTGGCCGATCCCAGTCTCCTTCAACATCATACAGGAATGATAGTATCAGAATGATCCGAAGCAAGGTCCGTTGCTGAGGGCTCGTGGGGACTGTAGAGACACGGCAAGCCGCGCCTTTATTTTTTGAGAGCGCCGATGATCTCCACGATCTTCGATAGGGAATGCCGTTCCATGTATTCCGCGATGCCTGCGATGATTCCCGGGAAGCAGAAGGGATTCACGAGCGATTCCGTGCCGATCGCAACCGCAGTAGCACCCGCGAGCAAGAACTGAATAACGTCCCGGTATGAGCAGATGCCGCCGGAGGCGATCACGGGGATCTGAACCGCCTTTGCCACTTCCCAGACTATCTTCAATGCCACGGGTTTGATAGCCGGGCCAGATAGGCCGCCGGTGATATTGCCGAGAACAGGCCTCCAGGTTTCTTCGTCGATGACCATGGCCGGGATGGTATTAATACAGGTGAGCGCATCGGCCCCCGCCTCCTGGGCAGCGAGTGCCATTTCCGCGATGTCGACGACGAGTGGGGTGAGTTTCACGATCAATGGTTTTGACGTTTTTCTACGGACCATGTGCACGAGATCAAAAAGGGTGTGCGGATCCCTCCCGAACTGGATCCCGCCCTTCTTGACATTGGGGCAGGAGACGTTCATCTCCAGGCCGGCAATGCCCTCAACATTGAGTTGAGCCGCCATCAGGGTATATTCCTCCTCCGTATTGCCGAAGAAGTTCACGATGATTGGGGTATCGTATCGTAGGAGAAAAGGCAGCTTATCTGTGAGGAATGCTTCGAGGCCGATGTTTTCGAGGCCGATGGCGTTGATCATACCGCAGGGGGTCTCAGCGACTCTGGGCGTGGGATTGCCTTTTTTTGACTTGAGGGAAAGCCCCTTGGTGACGATGGCCCCCAAGGTATTTAAATCGATAATACTTGCAAATTCTTCGCCGTAGGCAAAGGTGCCGGAGGCATTCATGATGGGATTTTTCAGCCTGAACGCGTCTGTTATACGAACACTTAAATCCATGTTTTCACCATAAAATGTCCTCTGCGTCGAAGACCGGCCCATCGGTGCAGACGCGCCGGGTTCCGGAGCGGGTCTCCACAGCGCACCCGGAGCAGACGCCGAAGCCACAGGCCATCCGCTCCTCAAGGGAGACCAGACACCGGGCACCGCTTTTGTGCGCAATCTCAGAGACGGCCTTGAGCATCCCTGAGGGGCCACAGGCATATATGAGGAAGTCGGATTTCAGAGGGAAAGCCTCAAAGAGATCCGTGGCGAGTCCTTTTAATCCGAAAGAACCGTCCTCGGTGGCAATGGTGACAGCTCTCTTGAAGCATTCGAAAGGGATGTCCGCACTGCTGTGTGCCCCGAGGAAAAAATGACCTCGCCCGAGATGGTTTGCCAGGGCCAAGAGGGGCGGCAGGCCTGTCCCACCCGCGACATAGACGATCTCCTCCGCATGTGGCAACGCAAATCCATTGCCCAGCGGTCCGAGCAAGAAAACCGTCTCCTGCTCTTTCAAGGTCGAGAGATGACGGGTTCCCGCTCCTTTTACCCTATAAAGGAGGGCGAGCGTACCATGGGTATATGCGAGGATGCCAAGCGGTCGCCTGAGGAGCGGATCATTTGTCTTCCCGATCTTGAGCATGACGAACTGGCCGGGAATGAAACTCTCCATACGACAGGCTAGGTTCATGAGAAAGGTCTGGCGGCTAACCTCGCGGTTACTGATGACCGTGCATTCCAGGTCCTTCATCTAAACCTCTTCAGCATGACATCGGCATCCTCTTTCGTATCGTTGTAATACTTGCGCCAGGTGCACACATGGTCGAATCCCAACGATTTGTAGAGGGTTTTTGCCCGTTCATTCGATCTTCGAACTTCCAGAAATATGAATAATTTGCTCTGCGTTTGTGCAAAAGCGATCAGGTCTTCCATGAGCATCCTCCCGATCCCCATTCCCCTGAGATCGGGCTTTATTGCGAGGTTTAAAAGGTGGATCATGTCGCTCATCTCATGGGCAAAGCAGTAGCCTGCCAGTTGTCCCTTGAGGAATGCGGCCCGGTTGCGTGCATATGGTGCATTCATTGTAGAGAAGACCGTGAGCATGTCCCATGGGTATACAAAGCTCGCTTTCTCAATCTCCATGATCGCATCGAGATCCTGTCTCTGCGGTTCGATGAAGATCAGAGAGCCCATGTCCACAGGATCACGACCACCACACCGAGGATGAAAGCCCCTGTCCAGGCTGTCTTCGATCTTGTCCCCCTTCCGCTGAAAAGGCTTGATAAGCCGATAAGGATGCACAGAAATGGCAGATAGGACAGTACATCCACCAAGGCCGCCGGCAGTCTCTCCCCGATGAAAAAAATAAGGAAGCCCAGGATCATCGTACAGGCGGCGATTGCACCGAGGGCATAGAGAAACGCCCTTCCTAATGCCTTGAACATAGCATGCTGGAGCGCATGCTCGATCTCTTCCACATCCTCAGGCAGGAGCCTCTGGTTGGCCCTGCGAATATGACTGTCGATCCATCTCCCGACGAGGGCCGTAGGTAGGCTTAGGAAGAGGGCGAGCCCAGAAGCTGCCTGAGGTTCCATGGAGTTTCCTGCCAAAATCCCTACCGGGATGGCCACCGCGGTACAGAAGGATTCGTCATACGGTAGAAAGGCACCAACCGGCGGGGCATTGAGCCAGATGAGTTCGAGAGAAGCGCCGATGAGCAGCCCCAATTGGAGATCACCGGCAACCAGTCCAAGAATGGCGGACATGACGATCGGACGGCTCACGAGGATCTGGAGCATAAAAACCCGGTCGAGCCAGAGGAGCGCTCCCACGATGATACAGATGATGGCGGAAATGATCATGCAGCCACCGCATCGATGATGGTCTGCATGTCTATCTCGCGTTCCCGCGGGACGGACTGGAGATTGACCTGAAGACCCTCGCTGATGAGGGTTTTCAGCATCTGCACATCATCCTGTACTAACCACACCGAGTACGATACTTGGGTGCTCGACTCGGTGCCTTTCATATTTCCAACATTGAGCTTCAGGAATTTCACTCCGTGTTCATGCAGCCTGAGTGCATCCTTTATAGACGAAACGATGATGAGGGTGCTCTTCCCCATAAGCTCCTGATCGCATTCGAGGCTCAGGGTATCCTCTATGGGGACGATACGGACCTTGATCCGGTCCGGTATCGCCATGGACAATATAGCCCGCTGGAATTGATCATGGGCCAGGCTGTCATTGGCCACGATTACGCACTGCGCCTTGAGAAAAGGTATCCAAGACTCCAAGATCTGCCCATGGATAAGCCTGTCATCAACCCGCACCAAAACGATGTTCATCACTTCCTCAGATTCGTAGCCAGGATCTCCGATGCAATGTAGATATTGCTGCGCCCGTTCTCCCTTAAAATCTGTGCCAGTTCTTTGATCCCCTTCCCTTCCCTCTTGGTGAGGGCATTGACGAGCATGGGTAGATTCACCCCTGTGATGACCTCGATCTTGTCCTCGAGGAAAGAGAGGCTGATATTGGATGGAGTGCCCCCAAACATATCGGTGAGGATGATAACCCCGTCACCATCGTTCACCTCCTTGATGGAAGCCTTGAGTATCTTGCGGAGCTTTTCCACATCACTGCCCTGGGAGAAGGAACACGCCTGAACACCCTCGGAACGTCCGACGATCATCTCCGTTGTCTCGATCAGGGCTTCTGCAAGTCTTCCGTGGGCTACCACAACAATGCCAACCATCCCATCCTCCTTAGGAAAGATCTCTATGTATCACCTTGCAATTGAAGCCTTTCTCTTCAATAACAAGCCGTATCTGCTCCGCCATCGCCACCGATCTATGTCTGCCGCCGGTGCAGCCGATGGCAATATTCAGGTAAGATCTGCCTTCTTTCTTGCAGAGCGGCAAGATAAAAGCAATGAGGTCCTTGAAACGTTGCAAGAAATCTACATAGATCTCATGGGACATGAGGAACTCACGCACCTCAGGATCCATCCCTGTCTTGTTCATGAGGGATTCCACGAAGTGCGGGTTCGGCAGAAACCGGACATCCATGACGATATCCGCATCCAGCGGTATCCCCTTCTTGAAACCGAAGGAGTGTACCTCGATGTACATATCCCGCGATTTGTCGACGCTCGAGATGATCTCCTTGATCCTGGAAGTTAGCTGATGCACGTTCAGGACGGAGGTGTCGATGATGAAGTCCGCCTTGTCCCTGATCGGGGTCATGATCGCCTTTTCGGCATCGATGGCCTCGAGGAGATTCGGGTAGGTTTCGCTCAAGGGATGCCGTCGCCTGGTCTCCTTGAAACGGTTCAGGAGCGCATCCGCCTTCGCATCGAGAAAGATCAACTTGACATCCTTTAGCGTGCCTTTCAAGATCTTGATCGTCATGGGTGCCTTTTCAAAAAAGGACAAGGCCCCTGCCGGGACGTCAATGCCGATGCAGACCTTGGAGAGATTGAGCGAAGCGAAGTCATGCATCTCGATGAGCTTTGGCAGGAGGTCGATGGGGATGTTATCCATGCAGAAGAAGCCCTCATCTTCGATGGCCTTCATCGCATTCGACTTCCCCGAACCGGAAAGTCCGGTAACGATCAGAAAAAGCGGCTGTTTCATCCCTGCTCCCGTCCTATATACCAGACTCCCTTATACGCTTGTTGGCGCTTAACCCGCCGCACATCATTCAGCGTCCACACTCGCGCATCCCACTGGATCCTCGCAAGGCCCACGCGTTGGCCGGGTTGACAGAGGGCCACCTCGCTATCGCCCAGTCGAGACGTTTGTTCTCCTTCGCCATGGCGTTGTCCTTATCTCAGACAGAGCGCGTGCCTGTGCTTGGTGAAAAAGGTGTCTGGAATAACCCTTATAGTGGTCGCTTCGTTGAGCATACTTGCTCCTTCCCCGTTTTTTCTTATGCCTAGATATATCCCAATGCAAGCACCTGTCAATTCATTTCACCTCACCCTTTTCCAGAGACCATCGCACACGGTAATTAATTCAAATCCACCTGAATCTTGTACAGACTGCGGGAGACGGGTGACTCATGTGAAACTTCTAGAAAGATGAATTTACGCTGTTTTAATATTCTGGGAGCAGAAAATATCGATAAAGATGCGCACTTCAGGTTCCGATGAGAAAGATCGGGGGTATAACTCTTCCCATCGACACGATGGCAAAGGGGGAAAACATATGGAAGTGACGACGAGGCAGAAAGGCGATGAAGTGCTGGTAAAGGTAGCGGGCGCGGTGGACACAGATGCGGCGGAACGCTTACGGGCGGAACTTGCCAAGGTAGCAAAGCTTATGCCCAAGAGCGTAATCATGGACTTGAGTCGCGTCCCATCGATCGGGTCTTCGGGGATCGGAAAGATTCTTGCATTCTATAAGGAGCTTAACAAGAACAAGGCCACCTTCGAGATCAAGGGCATCCACGAAAATCTCTACAACATCTTCAAATCCATAAAATTGGAGAAGCTATTCCCCATATCCATGACATAAGGATGAGGTATTCGCTATGGAGATAATCACGGCAAAGGGTTCTATTGTTTTACGTGGGAAGCTCATCGTCTCCGAGATTGATATGGTCCACTCCCAGATCGAGGCCCTTCTAGATAAGATATCCCAAGACGTGATCCTGAATCTTTCCGAGGTCGAGGAAATCGACACCTCTGGAATTCAACTCCTGTATGCGCTCAAGAAGTACATCGAGGAAAAGGAACGCGGTTCTTTGCAGATCAAGAATCCCAGCAACACAGTGAAAGAGGCGTTTTTATCATCAGGCTTCGACATCGTTCTGAAGGAGGATCTAGGATGAGTGAAAAGTATGTTCTCGTCGTGGATGATTCGGCGACCTTGCGAGTCTCGGTCAATTACACCCTGAAAGAGGCTGGGTTCGATGCGATCAATGCCGTGAATGGCAAGGATGGTCTGGATAAACTCCAACAGGCAATGAACGAAGGCAAGCATGTAGCTATGATCATTAGCGATATCAACATGCCGGTCATGGATGGCATCACCTTTATCAAGGAGGTGAAGAAGACCCCGTTTAAATACACCCCCATCCTGGTCCTCACCACGGAATCGCAGGAAGATAAGAAGATGGAGGGCAAAAAGGCCGGGGCTTCCGG
Organism: uncultured Bacteriovoracaceae bacterium; assembly: GCA_964353605.1. Lineage (GTDB taxonomy): Bacteria > Desulfobacterota > Desulfomonilia > UBA1062 > UBA1062 > CAYGXB01. The sequence continues at coordinate 11,034 of CAYGXB010000015.1, read as the reverse complement.
CTGGCTGGTGAAACCTTTTAAGCCAGAGCAGCTTATCTATGTGACCAAGAAGTTTGTGAGGTAGGATATGGCCGAAGAACTAACCCAGGTATTTCTAGATGAATCCGAAGAGGAAATCAGAGAGCTCGAAACCGGATTGATCCGGCTCGAGGAAGAAGGCGAGGATGAAGACACGGTCAACCGTATATTCCGGGCGGCCCACACGATCAAGGGTTCTGCCGGTCTCGTCGGTTTTGAAAAGGTCAGCAATTTTACGCATACAATCGAAAATATCCTTGACAGGATACGGAACCATGAACTCAAGGTCACCAAAAAGCTCATCTCACGCTTGCTCGAATCCGTCGATATCCTGAAGAAGATGATCTCTGCCTCCCTCGAGGGCGAGGAACTCGATCAGTCGCTCGTGGATAATGTCACCGCCAAGCTGAAGAGGTTCACGCGGGAAGAAATGGCCACGGCGGTAAGACCCGTCAAGGAGAAAATGCCGACCGAAGAGCGGATATTCTCCGTTTCTATGAGCTTCAAGACCGATCTGTTCCATACTGGCCAGGACCCTCTCCTGCTCATACACGAACTCTCCGAGGTGGGAGAGATCCTGGATGTCCACCCCTATGTCGGGGCCATCCCTGATTTCTATAATCTCATACCGACCAACTGCTATGTGAGCTGGGATGTGCGGCTGAAGACGAAAAAGCCCCAATCGGAGATCCAAAACGTATTCATCTTTGTGGCGGATGAGAACGAGATCCGTGTCACCGACATTACCGGAGAGTACAAGGCCGGCGTCGACCTGAGCCTAGCGGAAAAGCCCATTGGAGAGATCCTGGTCGAACGGGGCATCGTGAAGGATGAGGATGTCTTCGAGACGCTCAAGGAACACAAGACTACCGGTGAGGCCCTTGTCGAAAAAGGCAAGGTAACGAAGTCCGTGATGGAAAAGGTCGCCAAGGAACAAACGGAGAGCAGAAAGATCGTCAAGACCTCTACCATCCGGGTCGATACCGACAAGCTCGACCAGCTCGTCAACCTCGTTGGTGAGATGGTTATCAGCGTCGCCCGCTTGTCGCAACTGACGAGCGAGATCAAGGATGATAAGGAGTCACGTTCCCTCCAGACTGCAAACGCAGCGCTGGAGCGCATATCGCGCGACCTTCAGGAACAAGTCATGCGCGTGCGCATGGTTCCGGTCGAGGGGACCTTCAACCGTTTCAGACGGGTAGTCAGGGACATGGCCTTTGAACAGGGGAAAAAGATCGAACTTAGGATGAGCGGTACCGCGACCGAGCTCGACAAGAATGTGATCGAGCAGATCGGCGATCCCCTGAAGCACATGATCAGAAACTCCATCGACCATGGCATCGAAACACCCCAGGAACGGAAGGCAAAAGGGAAGCCCGAAACCGGGACCATATGGCTCAGGGCATACCAGCGTGAAGGGAACATCTTCATCGAGATCACCGACGACGGCCGGGGGATCAACAAGGAAAAGATCCTGGCGAAGGCCAGAGAGAAAGGTATGGCGAGCCAGGACAAAACGTATGCTGACGAAGAAATCTACCAGTTCATGTTCGCGCCGGGTCTCTCCACCGCCGAGAAGGTTACCGAGCTCTCCGGCAGAGGGGTCGGCATGGATGTGGTGAAGAAGAACATCGAGGGCTTGCGGGGAACTGTGGAGGTGAAATCGGAAGAAGGCACAGGCTCCACCTTCACGGTGAAACTCCCGCTCACTCTGGCCATCATCGATGGGATGATGGTCAAGGTGGGCAAGGAGGTCCTGACGGTACCGCTATCCGTCATCGACAGATCCGTCAGACCGAGGTTGGAAGAGGTAAAGACAGTGGAAGGCAAAGGCGAGCTCGTGGATATCCGCGGGGACTACCTCCCCCTGGTCCGGCTCTACCAGCTCTTCAATATCCCGACGGAAAAGACCGACCCGACCCAGGCCCTCGTCATCATTGTCCAGATTGCGAAGTCCCGGTACGGGATCCTTGTGGACGACGTGCTCGGTCAGACCCAGGCGGTGATCAAGAGCATAGACAAGAACTTCCGCAAGGTCGATGGGACATCGGGCGCCACTATCCTTGGCGATGGGAGGGTATCCCTCATCCTCGATATCCATGGGATCGAGCGCATGGCTTTTGAAGGCCCGTCGGAGTTTTAGCCAAAGAGGAATCGGGATATGCACTTGAGATCGGAAGCAGAGTCCAAGACGACTTCGAGGAATTCTAAAAAAATGCATCGAGTCACTTTAAGCGTCCGATGCAAGGGAGGTTAGCATGGCACTAAAATGGAAACTGAGGGAAAAGCTGATTCTTAATTTTCTCGTAATCGGTGTTCTGCCGCTCGTGATCGCCATTGCCTATGTGGGACACGAAGCACAGGTACTCATCGAGAAGGATGCAAAGAATTATCTCCAATCAAGGGTGGAAGCCTTTGCAGGTACAGTGCAGACCCGCTATAGTGCAATATCGGGCAACATCGATGAGATCCGTATTCCGCTCGTTGATAAGCTTAAAATGGATATTTTACCAGAGGCAGCCAAAGAAAAGTATTTTGCTACCGGGTATCTGATCCTCTTCCAGTCCAATGGTTTTTGCCGGTATCATCCGAAGCCGGAATTCATGAGCAACACGAAGCTTTACGATACGTACGATTTTATCCGGGCAGCGGTGAATCAGAAACAGGGCTTCAATGCCTATACCTTCCAGGGCGTCAAGAAGTTAGGCTACCTTGCCTACAACAAGGACATCGACATCATCATGTGGGCGGCTGTCCCTGATACGGAGGTTTTTGCCGATGTTAAAAAGTTGAATATGAGCATGTATATCTTCCTGGCCGTGGTAGCTGCTCTCATCGTCGTGATTAGCGGTATCATCGCAAAGAATCTCGCAGACAAGGTCAAAGACGTGACCCTGAAGATGCAGGATATCGCCGAGGGAGAAGGGGACCTCACCGTTAGGCTGCCGGTGAAATCAAAGGATGAGATCGGCGATCTCGCCCACTGGTTCAACGTCTTCATGGAGAACTTGGAACAAGTCATCATTAAGGTAAAGCAGGCAGCCATCCAGGTTGACACCGCAACCCAGGAGGTATCCTCGGGTGCCGAAGGCCTTTCTCAGGCCTCCCAGGAACAGGCCTCCGCCGTTGAGGAGGTGGCCGCCACCATCGAAGAGATGACCTCCTCCATCAAACAGAATGCCTCCAATGCTGATGCAGGCAGGGATAAGGCCAAGACCATGGTCGCGATGGCGAATGCGAGCAGCACGATTGCCAAGGAGCTCATCAAGGCCATGGATGAGATGTCAGCGGCTTCGAAGAAGATCGGCGATATCACCGTTACGGTGAACGAAGTGGCCTTCCAGACCAATCTCCTAGCGCTCAATGCCGCCGTTGAAGCGGCCCGGGCGGGCGAACATGGCAAAGGCTTCGCCGTCGTGGCCGAGGAGGTCAGAGCCCTGGCCCAGCGCTCGGCGGACGCTGCGCGGCAGATCAAGGTCCTCATCGAGGATACTGTGGGCAAGATTGGCGCCGGGGATAACATGGTAAAGAAATCCGGGCAGTCACTCGAAGACATCATCCGCCATATCGAGGCACTCTCCCAGACCATTGAGGAGATTGCCGCATCCTCAGCGGAGCAGTCAAGCGGCATCGATGAGCTCAACCGAGCTGTTTCCCAGATCGACGCGTCCACCCAGCAGAACGCCTCCACCGTGGAGGAGCTCGCCAGTACGGCGAGCAATTTGACCACGGACTCCCAGGAACTCGCCTCCACCGTCGAACGCTTCAAGGTCGCGGAAGCTGTTGAGGGGCCAGCCAGAAAAGGGGCCAAAACGATGCTCCGGAAAAAACCCGTCAAAAAACCTTTGCGCACGGAGATGCAGAAAAGCGAGCCAAGTCCGGATTCCATCGGAAAAGAATTTGAGGAATTCTAATCAGTTGTGAAGAAGGAGACGGTCATGAAGCTTGCCTGGAAGCTGAGGGAAAAACTGGTGGTCATGATCCTGGTCTTGAGCATTTTACCGCTCATGATAGCCATCATCTATGTCGGCAGCCGTGCCAAGATATTCCTTGAGGAGCAGGCTTTGGAGTATATGCAGGCGAAGGCGGACGGCTTTGCCCTCATGGTGCAGGCCCGCTCCGATGCCATATCCGGAAACATCGACGTCATCAAGGAACAGCTCGCCAAGCAGCTCAAGGATGATATCGTCAGGCTGGCCGCACGGGAGAAGTATTTCAAGAGCGGCTACATGCTCATTATTCAATCCAACGGAGTATGTCTGTATCACCCCATGCCTGAATATAACGGAAATATGACGCTGTACAACAAGTATGATTTCATCCGCGATGCCGTCGGCAAGGCCAAGAACGGTCAGCATACGTACATTTATACTTTCAATGGCGAGAAGAAGATCGGTGGCCTTGCCTACAACAAGGACCTCGATATCGTCATGTGGGTGGCTGCCCCTGCCAAGGAGGCCTTTGCAAAGATCTCCATGCTCAATGCCAAGATGTATGTATTCCTCGCCATCGTTGCCGTCATCGTCATCGTCACGGGCGGAATCATCTCCCAGCGTCTGGCAAGAAAGGTGAAGCAGATATCGAACAATATGGAGGACATCGCCGAGGGCGAGGGCGATCTCACAGTCAGGCTCCCTGTCATCACGAGTGATGAGCTCGGGGAACTCGCCCACTGGTTCAACAGCTTCATGGAAAACCTGGAGGATGTCATCATCAAGGTGAAGCAGGCCGCCAATCAGGTGGATGCGGCCACCCAGGAAGTTGCAGCCGGCGCCCAGGGGCTATCGCAGACATCCCAGGAGCAGGCCTCTGCCGTTGAGGAAGTGGCTGCTACCATTGAGGAGATGACCTCCGCCATCAAGCAGAACGCTTCGAATGCCGAGGCTGCCCGGGAAAAGGCCAAAGGCATGGTGAATACGGCCAAAAAAACAAGCGAGGCTGCACAGGAGCTGATCAAGGCCATGAACGAGATGTCAGTCGCTTCCAAGAAGATCGGCGACATCACCGTGACGGTTAATGAGGTGGCCTTCCAGACGAATCTCTTGGCCCTCAATGCCGCCGTCGAGGCAGCCCGCGCCGGCGAGCACGGCAAAGGATTTGCCGTGGTGGCAGAGGAAGTCCGCGCTCTGGCGCAGCGCTCTGCGGACGCTGTTCGGCAGATCAAGATCCTCATCGAGGACACCGTGAACAAGATATCTGCAGGGGATGAAATGGTCAAGCGGTCTGGGGAATCAATTACCGAGATTATCGTCCACATCGATGAGCTCTCCCAGACCATGGAAGATATCGCAGCCTCCTCCGCCGAGCAGTCGAGCGGCGTGGACGAGCTCAACCGGGCCATCGCCCAGATAGACTCCACCACCCAGCAGAATGCCTCGACTGTGGAACAACTCTCCGGTACGGCGGACAACTTGAGCACCGAGGCACGCGATTTGACGGTCACGGTAGAACGGTTCCGCGTCTCGGGCGAGGCAGCAAAAAAGGCGAAGAGGACGCTGGTCAAAAAACCGGAGACGCCGGCAAAACCGGTACGCTTTGCCCCTGCACGACCCGCTCCTCCACGCCCAATGCCAGCACGGTCAGCAGATAGCATAGCGGATGAAGACTTCGAGGAATTCTAAAGGAGGGTGCTACTATGGCAAGCGAGGCTCACGAGCAAATGACTTCCCAATATGTCACTTTTACCCTCGGCGGAGAGGTATACGGCATCCCTATCTTGAAACTCAATGAGATCATTGCGTACCAGCCCCTTACCGTTATACCCAACGTTCCAGCCTTCATCAAGGGGGTCCTCAACCTGAGAGGCACCGTCGTTCCGGTGATTGACTTAAGGGGGCGCTTCCACATGGAAGCCAAGGTATACGACCAATATACCGTTATCATGATCCTCGACGTCTTCGGGAGAATCCTGGGCCTCATCGTCGACAGCGTCAGCGATGTGGTGACCTTTAACAAGGATGATCTCCGGCCGCGTCCGAACTTCTCCACCAAGATCAGCATCCAATTCATCCAGGGCATGGGGGTAAAGGACAACCGGTTTGTGATCCTCCTGGATGTAGACAAACTCCTCTCCGATGAAGAAATGAACGCAGTGGACGGTGTTTAGGTCTTGCTGGCGCAATCGTTCGATCTCACAGACGAGGAATTCCAGATGTTCAAAGAGCTCATCCAACACGAGACTGGGATATGCATGTCAACCCAGAAGAAGAAGCTCGTCGTCGCTCGGTTGTCAAAGCGTCTGCGGGCGCTGAATCTGAGTACATTCACCGATTACTACAAGTATATCGTCGAAAACCCCGCCAGGAGCAGCGAGATCGACAACCTCATCAACCGGATCACCACCAACAAGACTGACTTCTTCCGCGAAATGCACCATTTCGAATTCCTGCGCGATGAGGCCTTCCCCGTCATCATCCAGGAAGGCGAGAGGACCGGCATCCACCGCCTCAGGATATGGTCGGCGGGATGCTCATCCGGCGAGGAACCGTACAGCATCGCGATCACCACCGCGGAGGCATTCAAGAATAAGCGGGGCTGGGATATCAAAATTCTGGCGACCGACCTGGATACCGAGGTCCTCCGGAGGGCCGCACAAGGCACCTACCCTACCCAGGTCATCGCGCCTGTTCCGCGGGAATACCTCACCAAACACTTCACCCGGACGGGATCAGAATATACCGTCAGCAATACAATCAAGTCCCTGGTGGTCTTCCGGAGGCTCAACTTCATGGATCCGGCCTTCCCCATGAAGAAGCCGTTCGACATCATCTTCTGCAGGAATGTCATCATCTATTTCGACCAGCCCACGAAAGTAGCCCTCATGAGCAAGTTTCACCAACACCTCAAGGATGACGGATACATGTTCATTGGCCATTCGGAATCCTTGATGGGCATGAAGGATAAGTTTTCGTACATAAAAAATACCATCTATCGAAAGGTGTGACGTGCTGAGGCGCTACAGTCAAAAATTCGGTCGCGATATGATCATCATCTATCCCGGGGAGTACCATGTCGGGACGTTCGAGATTATCGCCACCGTCCTCGGCTCCTGCATATCGGTCTGCATCAAGGACAGAAAGACCGACATTGCCGGGATGAACCACTTCATGCTCCCGGGAGATGTGCGCGCGGAAGATATATTTACTTCGCCCTCCGCAAAATACGGCATGTTTGCCATGGAGCTCCTCATCAATGAGATGGTCAAATGCGGAGGCAAAAAGGAGGCGTTTGAGGCCAAGATATTCGGTGGGGGGCATGTCCTCAACTTCAGGAAGACAGACGGAAACGTGCCTGAGTCGAATATCGAATTCGTCCGGGCATTCCTGCACATGGAACAGATCCCCATTTTGAAACAGGACGTAGGTGGATATTCCGGCAGAAAGATCCTCTTCTTTACGGATACATCCAAGGTCCTCCTGAAGCGGCTGAACTCGACCGTGGACTCCAAGTTTATCGAGGAGGAGAAAAAATATAAGGCGAAACTCTTCCAGGAGCAGGCTCGACTCAAAGAGGAAGGCGGGGACCTGACTCTTTTTTAAATTTAAGGATAGCATATGGGCAAGATAAAGGTTCTTATCGTTGATGATTCGGCCCTGGTGCGAAAGCTCCTCAAGGATATCCTCGACAAGGACCCTGCGATTGAGGTCGTCGGGGTTGCCCCCGATCCGCTGATCGCCATCCAGAAGATCAAACAGTTTGAGCCCGCTGTCCTCACCTTGGATATCGAGATGCCCAGGATGGACGGCCTCACTTTTCTTGGCAAGCTCATGAAGTCTCACCCGATGCCCGTCCTCATGTTCTCCTCCCTTACGGAGCAGGGCGCCGAGGCAACGATGAAGGCCCTGGCATTGGGCGCCATCGATTTCCTGCCCAAGCCGAAGGCCAATCTCTCTGCGGGCATCGAAGACCTGAGCTTCGAACTCACCTCCAAGCTGAAAGCCATTTCCCAGGCCAAACTCAAAAAGGCCATCTCCCCTCCTACGCTCTCCGTCCCGCCCAAGCTCAGCATGGACGCCATCATACAGGCCAACAAGACAAAGCCGGTCGAGCTTGGCGAAAAGGTGCTCGTTATCGGCGCCTCCACCGGTGGGACCGTCGCTTTGGAACAGATCCTCAACAAACTCCCCGAAACAGCCCCGCCGACCCTCATTGTGCAGCATATGCCGCCGGTCTTCACCAAATCATTCGCCGACCGCGTCAACAGCCTCTCCGCCATGCGGGTTGTGGAGGCCCAAAACGGTGATCGATTGATGCGGGGACTTGTCCTGATAGCCCCCGGCGGAAAACATATGCTCGTAAATCAAGATCGGAACGGTTATTATATAACCATCAAGGAAGGCCCTCCGGTGAACCGGCACATCCCTTCGGTGGATGTGCTGTTCCGTTCGGCGGCAAACACCTTGGGCCCGAATGCCATCGGGGTCATCCTCACTGGCATGGGCGACGACGGCGCACGGGGTATGAAGGAGATGAAGGATACCGGTGCATTCACGATCGCCCAGGATGAGGAAACATGCGTTGTCTTCGGGATGCCGAAGGTGGCCATAGAACTGGGCGGTGTGGACAAGGTCCTGCCCCTCCCATTCATATCCGGCTTTATCATGAACCTTGTAAAGACGTGATGTTTCAATAGTGCGAAAGGAAGCTCATGGAAAGCATAGATTGTAAGGCATTGCTCGATTACATGGACGGAGCGAATATCAGTCTCAGGATAAAGGCCAAGGATGTCGAGCCGGACGCGATTGCACATCATATCAGCTCCCTGATGGAGAGCATGCATCTCCTTGACCCGCAGAAAAGGGCCGAGATGGAGATAACCATGGTCGAGGCCCTCATTAATGCCGTGGATTACGGATGCCTCGAACTGAAACAGAGCGAAAAAGCCTCGGATCTGACCTCACCCAGCATCTATCATAAAAAGAGAATGGAACGCCTTGCTGATAAAAGATGGGGTTACCGGGAGATACACCTCCGCATCTCCCTCGATCCTGAAAAGATCACCTTCCGCATCCAGGATCCTGGTCCCGGTCTACCAGAGGTATTGATTAAGCACAGGGAAATCCTCCCCTATGGGAGAGGCCTGCAACTCATGCGCAAACTCGTGGACCGCCTGATTGTCAAGCGAAACCCGTCTGTCCTTACCATGATCAAATACAGAGGTTGATCAGTGCACGCTGTATTCCTTGTCGATACGGATAAAAAATTGCTGAAAGCAATCTCCCAGAAGCTCGCTGACTCTGGTTTGTCCGTGAAAACCTTCTCGCAACCCAAAGAGGCCATATTTGCCTTCATCGAGGCAGTCCCCGATGTCGTAGTAACGGATATACACCTCCCTGTCATGAACGGTATCGACATGATCCGACAGATGCGATCCTATAATACCTACAGCTACTATATACTCTATACCGCACTCAAGGATACGACTGTGTTCCGAGATATCGTCCTGGCAAATCCCGACGATCTCGTGGACAAGGAAAAGAAACACTCCGAGATCACCCTTATCCAGTCAATCAAGGATGCCATGGCACGCACTGATAAGGAGCTCATAAAGCAGGGCATCCCCAGGAACAGGCGGAGCGCTGTGCTGTTACGGGCCCTTATAGATACCCTGCCGTCGGGTCTCCTCGTCCTGGACAACGACGATCATGTGGTTATCTGGAACAACAACGCTTGTCGGATAACATCTATAAACACCAAATCGTTAAGGGGCGAGCACAAGAAGGAACTGCCGGTAATCATCCATCAGCTCCTCGATCCTGAACTTATACAGATCGTCCACCAGGATGAACAGGGCGAGATTCGGTATATCGAAAAGACGGTCCAGGAAATAAGCCTGGAAGGAGGCAAAAAAAATATGGTGGTGGTCTTTTCCGATACGACCACCCTGACGAATGCCAAGCACGATATGGAACAATACATCATGGAGATGGCCGAGACCAAGGACCTTATGGAGGAGCAGGCCGCCCAGCTCGCCATTGCCTTGGCCGAGGTCGACGAAAAGAATGCGATCATCGGGGAACAGAACAAAAAGATGATCCACGAGCTCGAGATGGCGGGAGAACTCCAGAAAAGCCTCCTGCCCGACATCTACCAGATTTTCAATGGTGTGAGCTTCGCCTCGAAATACATCCCCTCCATCCAGATCGGCGGCGACCTCTACGATATCGTTACCCTCGGACAGGGCCTCACCGGCTTCATGATTGCCGATGTATCCGGCCACGGCGTTGCGGCCGCCCTCGTCGCCTCCATGTTCAAGATGAGCTTTCATACACACGCCGCCAACATCGCCAGCCCCAAGATTCTCTTCCACATGCTCAACGACGAGATCAAGTCCATCCTTGCCGAAGACTACATCACCTCCTTCTACCTCATCGTGGATAGGACCCAAAACACCATTACCTATTCCAACGCCGGCCATCCCAGCCCATTGTTCTACAGGAAAGCAACGCGAGAGATCCTCGAGCTCGATACGAACGGCTATTTCATCGGCATGTTCGAAGACGGCGACTACGAGGAAAAAACCATCTCCGTCAGTGAAGGCGACGCCATCCTCCTCTATACCGACTGTATCCTCGAGACCGAAAACGCCGCGGGCCAGCAGTTCGGCGGGCAAAGACTCCTCGACCTCTTCGGCCGCGCCATCGAGGATAAACACGGCCAGGATGTCATCGCCATGATCGAAGCGGATCTGAGATCCTTTTGCGTCCAGGAGACCTTCAGCGACGACTTTACCTGCCTGCTCCTCGAATTCATAGACCTCACGGCGATTGAACCAATCGAAGCCCCTCCCGAAGAATCCCACGCCGGCGAATTTGAAGAATTCTAATGGCGACAACAACTCGGGCTCATGATCTTTCTCATTATAGTGGGCCCGGTGATATGGCCGGCCCTCAATAACCGATGCTATGGGAAAAATGGCTACATCACAGGGCACTTGGCCTCCCTGCTTCCAAATGGGGCAAGAAGGCCAGGGGAATTTTTTTAAAGCGGAGGATAGGGAAATACCGCCTCTTCTCC
>CAYGXB010000014.1:0-21786 GCA_964353605.1 uncultured Bacteriovoracaceae bacterium | reverse complement strand
GCTCGATCAGGTCCAAGGCCTCCAGGAGCTTCTGCGCTCCAAGCACGGCTAGTCGCTCGGAAAGGGTCAGAGCGTCGTCATCATCACGAATAAGGCATTCTGCGTCGAGATAAACCGGACCGGTATCGAGCCCCTCATCCAGGTGCATGATGCTCACCCCGGTGCTCGTGTAGCCTGAGAGGAGGGCCCAATTGATAGGCGCTGGTCCCCTGAGGACAGGCAGGCGGGAGGCATGGACATTGATGAAACCGTATTTCGGGATCTTCAGCATCTCAGTGGGAATTATCTGTCCATAGGCGACGACGATTACGGCATCCAGCCTTTTTTTCTTCAATGCCTGCACGAGGTCTGCGTTCCCTTTCAGCCTCTCGGGCTGCCATACCTCGATATGATGCTTGAGGGACTCCTCCTTCACGGGGGGCGGTTTAAGTTTCATACCCCTGCCCTTCGGTTTGTCCGGCTGGGTGATAACGAGACGGACACTATGCCGCGACTCGATCAAGCCCTTGAGCGTCGGGAGGGCAAATTTCGGTGTCCCTATGAAAGCCAGTTTCATACCTTGCTCTTTTGCGCCTTCTTCAGATAGATGGAACGCTTGAGACTGGATGCATAATTGAGGATCACCCGTCCATTGAGATGATCGATTTCGTGCTGGATGACCCGTGCGATTAACCCGTCCGCCTCGAGCTCGATCTCCTTGCCCTTGAGGTCTATCCCCTTCACCAGGACGCGCGAATGCCGAGTGATATCCACCGAGACATTCGGGACCGAAAGACACATCTCCGTTTCCGTATCTTTGCCGTCCCCTGCGACAATACGTGGATTGATGATAACCATGAGATTCCCGGTGCCCGTTTTCGCCTGCGGGTTCAGGACGATAAGCTGCTTCGATATCCCGACCTGGGGTGCGGCAAGCCCCACCCCCGGTGCTGCATACATGGTCTGCGTCATGTCCTCGGCCAGGGTCACGATGTGCAAATCGATATCCTTGATCTCTTCCGCCTTCTTCTTCAGGCATTCATCGGGCCATACTAGAATCTCTCGCAATGCCATACACCCCTACCATTGACCAAATATTCCCGCCTGTCAAGGACTTCCCCCCTCTCTCCCGACCCTCACTCCCCTCTGGGGGAAGCGGGCCTAGGGCTCTTTGCATTGAGTGCAGCCCGACTCCATCGGTCTGCACTCAATGCAGGCGTGTGTAGGAGAATATACCTTTCCTTTCATTGACTCTTGGATACAATTTCCCTATGGTATCATTGCGGCTTGCGATACCTACATCGAGAAACAAATCGAACGCACTGGAGGTGGATATCATGGCAGTTCATCACGTAGAAGGCGAAAAAAGGGGTAACGTCATGCTCTATACATTGAGCACCTGTGTATGGTGCAAGAAGACGAAGTCCCTCCTCAATGACATGCAGGTGGAATTTTTCTATACCGATGTGGACCAGCTGGATAAGGAGGAAAAGGCCAAGGTCATGGAAGAGGTGAAGAAATGGAACCCTGCTTGCTCATTCCCCTCCATGGTCATCAATAAGAGCGCCTGTATCGTGGGATTCGATGAGCAGAAGATCCGGGAGACTCTCAAAGGATGAGCGACATCAACATTGATCGTCTTTTTGAAAAACTCAAAAAGGAAGGCGAGGTTGCGGGATATTATCTCAATCCCGACGAAACCTTTGTGAAAGAGCTTCTCAAGGGCCTCATCACCAATGAAGAACGGTATGGGCACATGGCCTGCCCGTGCAGGCTAGCCTCCGGATCCAAAGAGGAGGATCTCGACATCATCTGCCCCTGCGATTACCGTGATCCAGACTTGAGCGAGTATGGCGCCTGCTATTGCGGTCTCTATGTCTCGGAGGAAATCCACAGCGGCCAGAGAGGCCTCCGTCCCATCCCGGAGAGGAGGGTTCCGCAGGAGAAAAGGGGAAGAGTGAAGACCACAACAGCGGATTTCTCCCGCCTCGCCTATCCTGTCTGGCGGTGCAAGGTCTGCGGTTACCTGTGCGCACGGGAAGCCCCGCCTTCCGTCTGTCCGATCTGCAAGGCCAAGTCCGAGCGATTCGAGCGCTTCTTCTAAAGGTGAATCACGCCTTCTTTCCCGACCCTCTTCCCCTATCCGGGGGAAGAGGGTCTGACGTGCGTTGGATGTGGCCACTCCTGAAGAGATGCAGAAGCGTGGCCATATCCAGCGGGCCTTTATCCCCAATGGATACTGGGGTGAATTTTTTTATAGTAACAGGAAACAGTCAATTTCTTGAGCGTGCAGAATTTCAGAAGGGCCTTAAGGAATCAAGCCCTGGAATGCCCCGCTTCCTGATACAATTCCGGAAAAAGCGGCGGATTTCGGTACTGATAGAGTGTCCTGCATTTTTTTCTGCGCCGGCAGGTACGGCGACAGACTTCAACGGCGATCTTGGGACACCCTTTGCGCCTCGAGCACGTTATATAGATTCTCATGGCCGGTATCCTGTGAGTGAAAATGCATCACGGATGATATCATCCGCGATGTCGATGCCGGTGAACAGCTTGAAGTTCCTCCGCGTCTGATGATAGAGCATGGCAAACCCTGAGATTACCTGGAGTCCCATACGACGCGCCTCCTTGGAAAAAGCGGTGTCCTGCATCACAACCTCAAAGACCCGCGCCTCCTTCTTTAGCCTGGAGAGATCGAGCCCGAAAGGAATGACATCGGCAATCGACGTCGCCTGGATCACGATATCAACCTCGGGCAGGAACTCATCCTTGAACCATTGTACCTTCCCCTCCGGAAATATGTCCATGACCCGCTCCGCCCTGAGCTTCGACCGGTTGAGGATGTACACTTTCTCGGCTCCGCCGTGGGCGATGGCATCCAAAATGGCCCGCGCGGCTCCCCCCGCACCGATCATCAGGCACTTCACCCCCTTCACATCACCAAGGGCGTGGAGCGCACCTACTCCATCGGTATTGTACCCGTAGAGGGTTCCATCCTCCTTCCTAACCACAGTATTGACGACCCCCGTATGCGAGGTGATCGGACACATGGCGTCGAGGAATTCGACCACCACCTCCTTATGTGGTATGGTTACATTGAATCCGCCCAGGTTCTCCCAAGCAGTGTAGGCCTGCATGGTATGGCCGACGGCCTTTAACGCCACGTCATGGGCGACATACACCATATCCAGATCGAGCCTCTCAAAGATATGATTGTAAATAATCGGGGCGATCACGTGCGTTGCTGGGTGGGAAATTATCGTGAATACCTTGGTCTTCCCGGATATTCTCATGAAATCTCTTTCAGGTGTTTTATCCCATCCACAATCCGACTCAGGACCTCGCCCGCCGATCCCTGGATAATGAAATTGGAAACTTGATCAGTAAGCGGTGTCGGCTCCCGATTGATCTCGATCACCTGACACGCCTTCGTCGACTTGCCGATATGCATAAACCGGAACAGCATGGGCTGCATCCCCTTGGCGACGAGCGGCAGAGAGGCCGCCGGCTCGACCTGGGCGGAGGTGCCGACGACGAGCATGACATCGCACCTGGTCGCCTCCTCAAAGGAGAGCGAGAGCGCATCACTCGGTATGGCCTCGCCGAAGAAGACCGCATCCGGCTTGAGGACACCACCGCACCTGCACCGCGGCGGCACCCGTTTCTCGATCTCTTCCATGACCTCTCGATAGCCGTACTTGCAGGAGCAATCGAGGCACTTGGCAAAGAGCATGTTCCCATGGAACTCAACGACATTTTTGCTCCCCGCCTTCTGGTGAAGATTGTCGATGTTCTGGGTGATGACGGTCTTCAGGATGCCGATCTCCTCCAGCCAGGCCAGCGCAGTGTGCCCGCGGTTCGGCTGCGCATCCCATAAAATCAGATCCCCCCCGTTATGCATCTCCAGGATGGCATTCCATACCACATCCGGATGGGCGACGAACCGCTCATAGAAAAAAATAGTGGGGTCATACCGTTCCCAGATGCCCCCCGGCGATCTGAAATCAGGAACTCCGGATTCCGTCGATATCCCCGCACCCGTAAGGGCCACCGCATGTCTGGAGTTGGCAAGCATTGCAGCCGCTTTTTCAATCAGGGTCAGATCCATGCACCAGCTTTACCAGAGACCATCCGAGAAATCAATCCCCACCAGCGCGCCCAGTCTTGCTTCAGACACGACCGACTGCTAAAATCCAAATCCCCTGACCCACCTTGAGACCAAGCGAGGTCGGGGGGGCAGATGCTTATATCGGCTGGAAGGCCTTGATTTCTTCCAAGCAATCCAACATCTTCAGGTAGAGCAGATCCCGCTTCTTCAGGATCTCCTCTTCGCTGCGGCCCTGGTAATCAAAGAATCCCTTGGCTGTCTTCACCCCCAGGTGGCCCTGCTTGACCTGTTCTTCCACACAGGCGTAGCGCACACCATAGCTCTTCTGCACGTCGAGCACCAAGTCCAGGCCGGTGAAGTCCTGGCTCTGCACCACCCCCACGATGGGCAGGCGGATGCCCAGGCTCGTCTTCACGGCCTGATCGATCTCCTCCGGAGAAGCCCACCCGTTCTCCAGGATCTCGTACATAGCCATGGCGATATAGTTCTGAATACGGTTGACGATGAAGGACCGCACGAATTGCTTCATCACCACCGGCTTTTTCCCAAGCCGCCGCATCAACCCGGCGGCGAAAACGACCGTTTCCTTGGAGGTACGCGGCCCGGGGATGACCTCCACCAGGGGAATGATATGCGGTGGGGCAAACCAATGGGTGATCACCAGACGCTCAGGCCTTATCACCTCCAGCGTGCTGAAGATATCCAGCCCCGAGGTATTGCTCGCCAGGACCACCTGCTTGGGACAGTGTGCATCCAGCTCGGCAAAAACAGCCTTCTTCACCTCTGGCACTTCGCTCACGGCCTCGAGCGCAAAGTCGACTCCTTGCGCTGCGGCGGCGATATCTGTACCGGGACGGATGCGGTCGAGGATTGCCGGGATATCTCCGCGCACAATGCGCCCATACTCTGCCAATGTGGTTAAATTGAGCCTGATCAGGTGCATAGCCCGTTCGAGCACTTGTTGGTTCACATCCACCAGGTTCACCCCGATCCCAGCCTGGACAAAGACCTGGGCGATGGAATGCCCCATGACCCCCGCGCCTACGACAACGATTTTGTTCACTGCATGTGGATTCATACCACCTCCCCTCTATATCTTCATGTGCCTTGAGATGGTGTATGAGTCAAGTCTCAATATACCTACCCCCACCTGGGAAAAGGAGAGAGATACGGCCTGGCCCTCCACCTTTGTGACAAGGGGTCGGGGGGATTCAGTTTTTTACGGGTGAGATCTATGGCATGGGTTTGGCGTTGGTGTCGGCAAGAGGCAGCTTGAAGAGGTCGTCCTTGAGGCCGAGGTCGAAGGTGTATTGTTTGAGCCGGATATCGCTCTTATTGCCTATGGCGTCCTGGACCTGGATACGCTTGACGAGGTTGTCTTCGTCGACCCAGATATTGATCGTGCCGATGCCGTTCTTGGGAGTCAGGACGAGGTGGTCCTTCTCCTGCTTGACGTTATAGTCCTTGTCGAGGGAGGTCAGGCCGTTGATGAAGGCGAGGATGTTCTGGGTGGCGATCTCCTTCGGTACCTCCTGGACGGCCAGAGTGCCCTCTGCGGGCAGGCTCACGGTCACGTTCGTCCCTTTCAGGATGATGATCTGACGCTGGGGGGTATAAACATCCATGCGCACGCAATCCGGTCGTTTGTAGGAGACCTTGCCCGTGAAGTCCACTTCCTTGTTCACGAGCGCCTGGAAGGTATGCTGCCCGAAGGTAGCCTCGAAGTCTTTGTGTTCGGAGTAGCGCTTCTGGACATCCTTGAGATCGAGGGCAAAGGACTCACCCGTCAGGATGAACACCATGAACATAATGATGAGGTTATTCTTCGAGGTCTTTCGCATACGATTTCACCAAAACCTTCCGGGGTTTACCTGCGGTTTCGGCTGGACCGATGATGCCTTCGCGTTCCATCTGTTCGATGATCCGCGCCGCGCGGTTGTAGCCGATCCTGAACCGTCGCTGGATGAGGGATATGGAGGCGGTCCCCTTCTGGGTGACGAATTCCAGGGCCTCGTCGTACATGGGATCGTACCCTTCTGTCTCGGCCACGCCGTTCTCATCTCCCCGGGAGATCTCGATATGCTCCTCGATGTCTTTCATGTATTCCGGGCCTTTTTGTTCCTTGATGAAGGCTACCACCTTGTCCACCTCCTCCTCGGAGACGTAGGCCCCGTGCACGCGGATGAGCGAGGAATGCCCCGGGGAAAGGAGCAGCATGTCGCCCATGCCAAGGAGCTGTTCGGCGCCTGAGTTGTCCAGGATGGTGCGCGAGTCAACCTTGGAAGACATCCGGAAGGAAATCCGGGCTGGGAAGTTAGCCTTGATGAGGCCTGTCACGACGTCCACTGACGGCCGCTGGGTGGCGACGATCATGTACATTCCGGCGGCTCTGGCCATCTGGGCGAGCCGGGCGATATTCTCCTCGACCTCGCGATTGACCATCATGAGGTCAGCCATCTCGTCGATGACTATCACGAGCCGCGGCAGCAACCCATGTTTCCCTTCTGCTTCATACCGGGTGGCGAGGGTGGTTGCGGCCTCCTTGTCTTCGGCCCTGACCTTGCGGTTATAGGAGTCGACGCTCTTGACGCCCAGGTCCTTGAAGAGCTCATAGCGCATCTCCATCTCGGCCACGGCCCACTTGATGATGGGCATAGCCTCTCGGGGGTCGATCACGACGGGGTGGAGGAGGTGCGGGAGGCCCTCGTAGTGGGAGAGTTCGATGCGCTTCGGATCGATCATGATGAACTTGAGTTCGGACGGGTCGCAGCGATAGAGGAGCGAGAGGATCATGGTATTGAGTCCCACGCTCTTGCCCGTGCCCGTTGCGCCCGCAATGAGGAGGTGGGGCATCTTGGCGAGTTCCAGAACGACCGGGCTGCCTTCTATATCGGTGCCGAGGGCCAGCGTCAGAGGGAACTGGGCGTTGAGGAAGGCCTTACTCGAGAGGATGGTGCGGAGGTACACGATCTCGCGCGTGCGGTTGGGGATCTCTATTCCAACGGCGTTCTTGCCGGGTATGGGTGCCACCACCCTGACCGGGGAGGCCTTGAGGGCCATGGCGAGGTCGTCGGCGAGCGCGACGATCCTGTTGATCTTGATGCCGGGGGCGGGGGTAAACTCGTACATGGTGATGACCGGACCCGGTTTTATCTCGAGGATCTCACCGTCGACGCCGAAGTCTTTGAGTTTGGCCGTGATGAGCTCGGCGTTCGCCTTGAGTTCTTTGGGTGTCATGGCCCTGCTCGTGCTTTCCTGCTCCCTGAGCAGGGAGCGCGGCGGGAGCTGGTAGTCGCCCACAAATCCGAGCCGGGCCTGGATGGGGATCTCCATGATCTCGCCCCAGTCATCCCCCTGCATGGTGATCTGGGGCTGCTGTTTCTTCTTCCGCTTATCCGCCTTTTCCTCCGGCGGTTCGCCCGACGCCTGCTCCTGTGTCCTCTCCATCCTTTCCGTAGACTTGTGCCGTTCCTTTCTTTCGAGGACGAGGATGCTCCTGAGGACCGTCGCTACCCTGGCCATATCATAGCCCAGCATCACTGCGGCGATGAGCATGGGGAGGAGCACAATGAGCGATCCCCAGAGTTTCAGATAGTTCCTTAAAGCCTTGCCGACCAGGGTCCCCAGAACACCACCGGCCTTGACGGCGCCCCCGAATACCATGCTCTCTCCCCGGAAAACCCCGATGAGGCTCAGGAACACGAAGAGCATGATGATGCTGCTCAAAACCTTTATCCAGCTGATCCGCGCGACGCGAAAGGTTAAAAAGGCGTACTCGGCAAAGAAGAGCGGGATGACGAGGGCGCCGAGGCCGAAGATCATGAGCAGGCCATCGGCGATGTAAGCGCCAATCAATCCCATCTGGTTATGGATGTTCTCCGCACTCGCGGCATGGGTAAATCCAGGGTCGGAGGCGGAATAGGTGACGAGGGCCAGGAGCAGGAACACGGCGACAGCGCCCAGGGCCACCCCGGCCACCCTTTTTATCATCATGTTCGTACTGTCCTTCTTCCCCATAAACAGATTATCTGCCCATTATCAGGTATACACCGCCCAGTACCCAGCAATAGATGGAGAATATGAAAAAGTTCTTTCTCCGTAAGGTCCATACCAGAAATCTGAGCGAAATCAAACCCACAATGCATGCCGTGGCGGCACCGGCGATATGTACGCAGGAAAGCTTCTGCGACGCATGGCTCCATTCCAGGAATGCAGCACCCAAGATCGCGGGTATGCCCGCCAGGAAGGAGTAGGTCCCAGCCCATGATCTTTCCAGGGAGCAAAGCACGCCGGCGAAGATTGTCGCACCGGAGCGGGATATCCCGGGGGTGATCGCGATGGCCTGGAAGAGCCCGATGATCAGGGCATCCCTATACCGTATCCTGCCGTACGACAGGGCCTGAGAGCCCACCCTGTCGGTCAGGAAGGTGAGGAGTCCCGTGACGAGGAGCATGCCCGCGGCGAGCTTCGGCATGGAAAACATAGCCTCCAGACGCTCCTTGAAGAGAATGCCGATGATCCCGGTGACCAGCGTCGTGACCAGGATGCAGAGAATGAGCTGGAGGTCTTCCCGGTGGAAGGAACGGGGCATGATGCCCTTAAAAAGACGGATGAGGTCTTGATAAAAAAAAACGATGATAGCCAGGGTCGTTCCGAGGTGGAGCGAAACATCGAACAGGACATCCCCGGCAAAGCGTTCAGAGAGCATGCCCTGGAGGATGACGAGATGGCCGGAGCTCGAGACGGGCAGGAATTCCGTCAGGCCCTGTACGATGCCGAGGATAAATGCCGTACCAAGGTCGGACAATCAGATCTCCATAATGATGGGGATGATCATGGGCTTCTTCTTCAGTCGCGACTTCAGGTAGCGGCCTAATTCCTCTTTAAGGTATCCCTGCATGGCCTGGATGTCTCGTTCTCCCTTGAGCTGCGTCTCCAGGGTCGCGCTCGCCTTCTGCCTGAGGTCGTTCATGATTTCCTGCTCCATGGGCGCAGGGACGACCCCCTTGCCCATCACATCGGGCCCGAAGACGATGCTGGAGGAATTGCTGTCAATGACGGCAAAAGCCACGATCAATCCACCCTCCGAAATATGCCTGCGGTCGCGCAGGACAACGTCCTTGATATCCCCGGTGAGTTCTCCGTCCACGAAGCACTTCCCGTGCGACGCTTCTCCCGTGAGGGAAATACCGTCCGCCTCGATGGTCCATACCTGTCCGGGCTTGGAGAGAATGATATCAGGGGTGTTCGGCAGTTGCCCGGCCATATCTTCCAAGGCCTTCATGTGCCTGAGCTCTCCGTGCATCGGCATGACGATCTCCGGATTCAGAAGGCTGAGCGCCCTCGCAATCTCGTCACGCGTGGCATGCCCCGTGGCATGGACATCGGCAACATCAGGATAATATACCTTGGCCCCGAAATCGAGGAGTTGGTCGATGCACCTTCCGATGGCGAACTCGTTCCCCGGGATCATGCGGGCGGAGATGACGACTGTGTCTCCTTCCTTGGCCTTGAACTTATGCCAGCCCCGCGAAATGAGAGACAATGCGGAGTAGACCTCGCCCTGGGCTCCGGTGCAGATGATCATGAGTGTACCCCTGTCCATGGCGCTGATCAGCTCGGGATCGACGAGCCGGGCGGGATCCATGTTCATGAAGCCGGTATCCTGCGCGATCTCGACCACCTCGTTCATGCTCCTGCCGATGATGCTCACCTTGCGGTTGTTCCGCACAGCGATGTCATAGAGGGCCTGTATGCGCCGCACATGGCTGGAAAACGTCGAGACGAGCACGGCACCGGGGGTATCCCGGACGATGGATTCTATGCAGGCGAGCGTCTTCTCCTCGTCGACCCCTTTGGGGTCACGTTCGGCATTCGTGCATTCACACAGGAAGAGCCGCACCTTTTCCTGATCCCCGAATGCATCCGGAGCCATCCGAAAATCTCCGGAGTGGACCAAGATCCCCTGGGAGGTATGCAGCGCAAGGGCGAAACAGCCCATGGTGGAATGCATGACCTCAATCGGCAGGATCTCCATACCGGCCAGCGAGATCTGTTCACCAGCCTCGAGCGGGATGAGGTCGATCGAGCCATTCATCTCGAATTCCTTCAGCTTCCTTTTTACGAGCTCAAGGGTAAAGGGGTGGCCGTAGACAGGGATCGGC
This sequence comes from uncultured Bacteriovoracaceae bacterium, assembly GCA_964353605.1. Classification (GTDB taxonomy): domain Bacteria; phylum Desulfobacterota; class Desulfomonilia; order UBA1062; family UBA1062; genus CAYGXB01. Next base: position 11,535 of record CAYGXB010000014.1, on the reverse strand, counting down.
GCATCCTTCAAGAGATAAGGGAGCGCCCCGATATGGTCCTCGTGTCCATGGGTTAGGACAATGCCTTGGAAGGCCTCCTGATTGTCCACCACATAGCGGAAATCGGGGACGATCTGGTCGATGCCCAAAAGGGTGTAACGCGGAAACATGAGTCCAGCGTCGATGAGGATCGATCCCCTGCTCGTCTCGACCACCATGGAATTGAGGCCGAACTCCCTGACCCCGCCCAAGGGGATAATACGTACATAGCTCAAGGCGTTGCCTCTAGCAGTTGCTGAATCGATCGGCGCAGCTTCTCGCTCGCCATTTCCACGTCCATGCGGGTCTGTGCGGGTATGGGGACATGGCCAAGCGATATGGGGGCGCCGATTCGTATGGTTACGGGCACGCGCTTGATCGTGGACGTCCACCGCGGCATGAGGGCATACGCGCCAGCAATCCCCACGGGGATGACGGGGCTTCCCAAAGCGAGGAGGAGACGGATGGTGCCAAGCTTGAACGGGAGCAAGCGGTTGTCCCAACACCGCTCACCCTCCAGGAATATGCCCAGCACATGCCTCTCCTGGACGATGCGGACAGCGTTGCGCACCGCGACCACATCCATGGTATACCGTCTGACCGGGAACGACCGGGCGAGGCTCAACAGGTATTTATGAATCGGTGTCTTATACTCTGAATTTTTTGCCATGAACCAGATGTTTCTCTTCGAGAAGCAGCCGAGGATGATGGAATCGAGGAAAGAGCAGTGATTAGGGAGTACTACGGCGGGGCCGGTTTCCGGGATGTTCTCGAGACCCTCGATCCGCACCGGGATGAGGATTCCGATAAGGGTCCGCAGGATCTTCTTGATGATCGCGAAGATGAGGCTGGAGTCCTCTCTATACCACCTGTGGACAGGGACCTTGAGCGTCAGATGCCCCTTTGCCGGCCGCGGGGGCTTAAAAAAATCCCTTGCCAGGCGAATTCGAGGGTAGTATTCGATGATCTCGCCCTGATAGTAACCAGCAAGCACCTTGCGCATGCAGTCCTCCCATTTCTTCCCCGATTCCTCGAGGAAATCGAAGAAGAGGGGGACGCGCCCCCTGCTCACGACGATGATGGTATCGGACTCGATCGTGAGCGAGGTGATGGCCTCGACAGGGATGGTGAGCTGGCCTGCATCCCCCGAAAAAACGAGCCGGTCCTCGGAGAGGTACAAGACGCCCTCATCGATAGGCTTGCGGGTATAGTGGGTCGCAGTGACGCCGGCAAAGCCTTTAAACTTCCCGCGTGCCGCTTCTTCGGAGAGCCTGACCCGCTTGCTCTCCAAGATGGAGGCTTTCTCCCGTTTGGGGAGGTCAAAGGCGATGACTTTGTCATACCAATAGGCGATAGGCTGGGAATCGCCATTGATGGCGACGTCAGTCCTCGATATCAATTCCAGATACGCGCCGCAACTTTTGCAGGTATCATCGGAGAGCCAATCAAACGTCCCGCATTGGGGGCATCGGTAGAGGATATCGGTGATCATCGGCGCGATAAGCCCTGGTTGATGGCCTTGTATACCTCTTCCATGAGGGCTGAGACATCATGTCCCTGGGGATCGATCGGCTTGCCGATCCTCATGGTGATTGTTCCGGGGGTTACCTTCTTGGAATGTCTGGGCAGGACCACTCGTGATCCGAGCACTGCAACCGGCACCACGGGAACGCCGGACTTAAGGGCGAGGTGGAACCCCCCCTTTTTGAAGGGGTACTGGAGATTGCCGTCCCTGGACCGTGTGCCTTCCGGGAAGATGACGATGGAACTGCCGCTCTTGATCTTTTCCGCCGCCTCTTCCATACTCTGAACCGCCTTCTGATGATCGGACCTGTCGATCCTGATATAGCCTGCCCGCTTCATGGCCAGCCCGAATAATGGGATCCGGAAGAGCTCCTTCTTCACCGTCCACCGGAACTGGACATTCAAGTACCCGAGAATGGCCAGCACATCGAAGTGGCTCACATGATTTGGCATGTAGATGGCAGGCCCCTGAGGCAGGTTCTCTTCCTCCTCGACCCTTACCTTTACGTTGGCGCAGAACAACGACCAGCGGGCCCAGTAGCGCGCATCGATGTGCGACAGATCACCCGAGCGGGTGATTAGGGATGCGAGGGTGTGGGGGATGATCATGATGATGATGTACAGAGCCGTCCCCAGGCCACATGTCAAAGTCCACAACATGTCCATAGCTTGTACTTGAGTTGTCCCCAAAAGTCAAGCCATTGTCCCCCCAGCTTCTGAACTATGCCGGTCGCAGAGAGATCTCCTCCCCCGCCTTTCTTACGACTTCAGAGGGCCCATAGTCTCCGGGGGTCGAGGGGTGAAGTTTTATCCCTGAGTTGGTAGCTGGATGAGAGACCGAGCGTGGGCTTTCCCGTCAGCCGCCGGATGTAAATGCCCTTGCATCCGAGCTGAAAAAGCGCTTTACTGAAGAGGGTGACCCGCGAGTGAAACACTTGGATTATTTCGTGGAATTCTTTAACATCATTGATAAAACCCAACAGATAACGTTGATCGAGCACATCCAGGAAAGGTCCACGTGCTTCGACCGGAGCAGAAAGATCCCCTCGTGCACAGGGGGCTGCCTAAAGCCCCCCTTATCTTCTCGAAGAGGAGCGCGTATGGAATTCAGCGCATTTCTATCTTTGACGGGGGAATCGCCAAGAAAATAATAAACAGGGAGGGAGAGATGGGGAGAAGGATGATCGTCGATGTACAGAATCATGTTATTCCGCTGTCTGCCATGGGGCCCATTGCCGAATCGGGGATCCTGGATTTCAGCCTGAGCTCGCCGGTCATCAGATGGCGCGGTTTCTCATTTCGGAGCGAGGCGGATTATCTGGATGTCCCCTTGCATATGCAGGTGTGCCGGGATGCAGGTCTTACCCACGTGATGCTGAATCAGGCCATGGTACTGACCATGCTGAACGAGATCGTGGCAATGCCGACCATCGAGGTGGCCAAAATCCACAATGATTGCATGGCCCAGATCCGCGACCAGTATCCCGATATGGTCTTCCCCTATGGGACGGTGAAGCCCCATGACGGGCGCATGGCCGTGCTCGAGGCCGAACGCTGTATAAACAATCTCGGGTTCAGGGCCCTGTCCATCGATACCAGCTATGGGACGACAGACCGGGTGTTCAATCACACCCCCGAGACTTTTGAGTTCTGGGAATACGTGAATGCTAAACAGATTCCGGTCTTCATCCATCCCCCGTTTCTCGGTTACGGCTGGGAATGGATGGACCGCTACAAGTTCGAAGAGACGGTGAGCCGCCCCGCTGACACGGCGCTGTGCGTTTCCTTGATGATCATGTCCGGTCTCTTCGACCGCTTCCCCCATCTCAAGATCATTCTGGCGCATATGGGCGGCGCTTTTGCCATGTGCCTACCGCGGTTGCAGTTCGGTCATCGCCTGGGATACGACGGATTCCTTGCTTATCAGAAACCCAAAAACATGAAGATCCCGATGGAATACGTGAAAGAGAACATCTGGGTCGATACCATGGGTTTCGACCCGGCCGGGATTAAGCACGCCATCGCCGTATTCGGCCTTGAACATGTCCTCCTGGGCACGGACTATGGGCCTGTCCCGATCAGTCCCAAGGAACACATCGATATTATCTGCAACGACCTGGGGCTGACGGAGGAAGATCAGGATAAGATCCTGGGCCTCAATGCTAAGAATCTGTTCGGTCTTAACGATCCGGAATAGTGGACTGGGCATAACCCATACAGGTCCTCTCATACAAAGTTGCACTTAAAAAAGCTCATCCTTGGCCCCCTTTGAGACCAGGCGACTGTGGCGCAAATATTTTGTCGAAAAATGAGGCCTCATAAAATGGCTTACGGCGAAATTTTTTTGAATTTGAGGGCGCAACTACTCCGGAAAATAAATTTTTGGGCCTGTTTTTCGAATTATGGCACAGGCTCCAAGGGCGGGGGAATGAGCCTGGGGATTTTACTTGACCCTTCTGAGATGAATGGATATCGTCGTAGAGAGGGGGAAACTATGGGAGATCTCAGGCAATTGAGGAAAGAGCCCGTACATATCAGGACCATCACCACGACAACCTATCGGGTGGACGACGAAACCATCATGATGGAAGGGGTGCTCGATGATGACCGGCTTATCCAGTCCTATTCCATAGCGAAGGGCACCGTAATAGACCCCGGGGTGGTGCATGCCATCACCATTCGTCTCCTTATCAGGGGGGCCGGGATGATCATCGATGATGTGGAAGTGGAGATCACCCATGTGCCACGCGAGGCTTGCCGGGAGACCCTGGAGGCTCTCAAGCCTTTGATCGGTCAGAGAATAGCCCCGGGGTTTACCGAGCTGATCAAGAAGACTTTCGGGGGTGCACGGGGTTGTGCGCATCAGAATGCCCTGCTCCTAGCCATGGCTTCCGCCGCGGTCCAGGGCTTCTGGACGAACCGGGCGGGGAAGCCCCTATCCATCCAGGAGGCGAGGAAGATGGATCCGCGGTTCCTCATCGACACCTGTTGGGTATGGCGAGCGAACGGTCCGCTCGTCAAGGAGCTTGAAAAGGCTCTCCAGGAGCAATCCGAAGCGGTCTGATGGCGATCATCGGTGGACGCGCCCATACCATCGAACAGATTCACGCGGTCGGCAGAATGGGATACCCGTTTGCGGAGATCTCCGTGAAGGATCCGGGTGAAATTGCTCCGCAGCTCGACGAGCTTTTGGAGCTAAAGTCCGCCTATGGGATCTCCTACCTGGCCCACTATCCGAACGAGGATAATCCGTTTGACGCCAAGATGCTCCAGGAGCGGTTTGTCCCACGGATGCAGCGGCTTTTCGAGCTCTCTGAAGCCCTCGGGATACGCAAGGGCACCATACACTTCTGGATGGACAGGCGGTGGGTCTCGCCCGGACTGGTCTCCCAGAAGATCGGCCTCCTCTTTGAGTTGGTGGAATATGCCAAACGCTTGGGCGTGGTCCTGTGCATCGAGAACTTAAGCGAGCGCCATGACAGCTTTGTTCCCGTGCTCGAGGCCATCCCGGCGCTAAGGATGACCTTGGACATCGGTCACGCTCAGCTCCTCTCCCGGGAGAATACCGCGTTCGGTTTCATCGAACACTGCTTTCCCCGGATCGATCATATCCATGTCCACGATAACCGAGGCGGGACATCGGTCGATGATGACCTGCACCTTCCGCTGGGAGAAGGCATCATCGACTTTCCCCGGATCTTTACCCTGTTGCGAGAAAAGGGCTACCGTTCCACGATCACCATGGAGATACAACCCCCGGAGATGCCCAGGACCCGGGATGCCATACGGCAGTATTTCGATTAGTGCGCCCAGCCGGGGTATCTCAGGGGCAGCGGCAACCGGGACATCACCCAAGCGGCAATGCCGTAACGATGGATGGGGGCATGGAATCGGCCTCACCCTTCCTGGCCTCGGGAGAGTGGTAGGTGAAAATTTTACAGAACCATCCGCAACCCAGACATTGCCGGGAGTGTTTGTTATCCTTGACTTCATGAATGCAGGGGATTACATGGTCAGCATAGTGAATTCATCCGCATGGATAATTCGGGGGCAGATTGACAAAGATGCCCTGCCGGGATTGAACTTCTCCCCGGTGTTCAGGTCACTCATGCGCCTGCGTGGCCTGAGCACGCCCGAAGAGGCCATGCGATTCATCTTGCCGCGTCTTATAGATATGAAGGATCCGAGTAGGATGCTGGGTGTGGAAAAGGCCTGTGCACGAATTGCGGATGCCATCGAGAGCGGCGAGAAGATAGGATTATTCACGGACTACGATGTGGATGGGGTATGCAGTGCGGCCCTTTTCCACCGCTTTCTCGTCAAGCTCAGCTCCCAACCCCCGGTCGTCTTCATCCCCGACAGGGCCCTGGACGGCTACGGGCTCAATGAACGCGGCATTGATGAGCTGCACGCTTTAGGAGTTTCCCTTCTCATTACAGCAGACTGCGGGATCACCTCCGTGTGCGAGGTGGAATATGCCAAGGCCCTTGGCATGGATGTCATCATTACGGACCACCATGAGCCCGAGGGGATCTTACCGGATGCATACAGCATAATCAATCCCAAGCAACATGGTTGTCCTTTCTTCGGCGAGGACCTGTGCGGGGCAGGTGTCATCTTTCACCTGATTGTGGCCTTACGGGCTTGCCTGAGAAACAGAGGCCATACACAGCTCCCCAATCTCAGGGAAGACCTCGACCTCGTGGCCATGGCCACGGTGGCCGACGTCGTTTCCCTCTCAGGGATGAACAGGATTCTGGTAAAGGAGGGGCTCAATGTCCTCAACTCCGGGAACCGTATAGGGATCGCTGCCCTCGTACGGGTATCCGGTATCACGAAAGAGGTCTTTGCCCATGACCTTGGGTATATTCTTGGCCCCAGGATCAATGCCGCAGGGAGGGTATCGGACGCGATGAAAGCCTTCGATCTCCTGATTACCGAGGACGAGGCCACGGCTAACCGGATCGCGAACGAGCTCCATATCCTGAACCGTCAGCGACAGGCCGAGGAGCAGAAGGTCGCGAAGGAAGCCATTGCGATGATAGAGGCGGAGGCCCACCTCCCCCCGGTTATCGTTGCAGCGGGGACAAATTGGCACATGGGAGTGATAGGCATCGTGGCATCCCGGCTTGCCGAACGTTTTTCCCGGCCTGCCATGGTCATATCCATCGTTGACGGTGTGGGAAAGGGTTCGGGGAGATCGGTGGAAGGAATCGATCTGCATGCTGCGCTACTGAGCTGCTCCCATCTCCTCAAAGGCTTCGGCGGGCACAAGATGGCCGTAGGATTCACGATCGACGCCGACAAGATCCTGCCCTTCGCTGGTCTGCTCGAGGGTCTCGTAGCCAAGATGCAGCCCCATGAGCCGCTCCTTGAGGTGGATCTCAGGATCTCCTCACTCGACCTGACCCCGGAGCTCATCCGGGAACTCGATATGCTCTCACCCTTCGGTGATGGGAATCCCGAGCCGATCTTCATGATGCCCTCCATGGAGGTAATCAGCGCGAAGAGAATGGATAATTCCCAGACGAAGTTCATCCTGAAGCAGTCAGGAAGACTCTTTCACACCCTGGGCTTTTCCCTCAATGGAGCCCTCTCAAGCTTGCCGAGATATGTCGATATCGCCTTCACCCCGGTGATACGGCGTGCTAGCGGCTATAAGTATCTCTATTTAGCGTTGAAGGACCTATCTCCTGTTTAGCGAATTTCTCTGAGAGGGAGAGCTGGTCCTGTATCTGTTCCCTGATCACAGGGTTTGTTAATACAGGACCGAAGATCCTCGGTTTCCCGATCAGGATAAGTGCGATGATGCAGGCGATCAACGAGATGTAAATCATTGCGATCTTGATCAGCCTGAAGAAGGACTTTCTTGCCAGGGTGCTGTCCCGCTCCTCCTTGGAGCCCTTCGGGAAAACCTCGACCAGCCCTGCATCTATCAGCTTTACAAAAGCGTTGAGGGCATCAAAGGGTGTCTCCATGGACTCCCGAACAACGGCCTCGACCGTCTTTTCACCATCAATCAGATCAAAGATATGGATAGCGGCGTTTGAGAGGTCGCCGTTCTTGACATGCTCCTCGGTAAGGGGGGTGATGGTGACGGGGCAATAATCTACGGGTGGGATCTTCGGTTTTATGAGCGGCCACTCATCGATGATGCGCAAGGTGTCAAGGATAATGCCTTCGGTCGGGAGATTACAGGTCAGCATCCCCTCGGTATTGAGATCCCAGTCCTCGAACCGGTAGCTGCCCTCCCCCCACTGGAAGACATCCAGCAGCGTTGTCCTGATGATGACATTGGAAGCCTTGTCCAAGAAGGTCTGCTGGAGCTTGCCTTTAGAGATGAGGGTATCGCACCACTTGAGCTGGTTTTTCTTCTCGTTTTCGATCGCGGCCTTGAGCTCCTTCTCGGAGATGAAGCCGCCATTCAGGAGGATATCCGCCCGAGGGTCCATCACCCACTGATCCGAGGTGACCCCTTGGATAGCCCCATCCCGGAAGGCAATGGTAACCTTTGCCTGAGGGGAAGTGAGAACGAGGGAGCCCGTTTTCATCTGCTGGGAGATGAGCTGGAATATCTCCGTAACACCAAATCCTTTCAATGTTCCAAGCAAGGCCATACCTTTTACGCCCCCAGTCGTATCGGCGGTGATTTGTAGGCCCTCCAGTAAAGGAGGCCGGCAAAGATTGCACCCAGTATGCGTATATAGATACTGAGATCAACATCCGAGGGGATAAAGGAATACATGAATTGCCCGCCGGTGGCCATCATAATCATACTCCCGCTCAAGATGAACAGCCAGGTCGCCCCCCTGGTCGTCCTGTTTCCGATCAGGGAACCGAGGCCGGGGATGATCATCTCCATCCGTGCCGTACGGGTCCTGCTGGCAATCCGGTACTTCTTGATCTCCTCTATCTTGTGCTGAAGGATGGAAGTCACCTGTTTCTTGGTCTTGGTTTCCAGCCAATTGCATTGCAGACACATGGGGTGTCCCTGTTTGGATGTGGTTCCCACGTAGAACGATTTCCCGCACCGGCTGCAGAGCTTGGTGAACATCTCTTCCGGTATATAGCCGATGAAGAAGAGTATGATGAGGATGGCTAGGCCAAGCCAGAGTGCCTTGTCTCTGCTGAGTATTCCGAGGGCAACATACCAGAGTGCATCGGCTGCGGCCCTTAGTTCATCGGAGGGTTTCATCTGCCGTGCAAGCAGCCGTAGGGCCGGGACATTTTCCATGATAAACTTGGCCTTTTTGGTATTGGCTTCCCTGGAGAGAAGTTCACTCGTGTGTTTCGGATCGATTTTGCTCGCCCGGTCTATGGCCTGTTCCGCCTCATACAGGTTGTAAGTCGCCAGGTATACCTTGCTGATATTATAGTGATAGAGGATGTTCTTTGGGTCCAGTGTCGAGGCGTTTGAGAAGGCCTTGATGGCCTCCTTGTACTTCTCCATACCGGCCAGCGCAATGCCAAGGTGATTATAGTACCGAGGATTGTCCGGCTCGAGATTGAGGCTGTAGGTCAGGAGGGAGACCGCTACGGCATAGTTGCCCTTCCTGATCTCAGTGATGGCCTGGGTATTCATCGGTTCGGCGTCGGCTGAATGCCCCCGCACCCAGGTCGTGAGCTCAAGGACATCCTGAGAGGAGTCGCTCGCGCGCTCCACGAGGAAGATCTCCTTGTTGACCTGCGTCCTGGTATAGGTGATCAGCCCTCCCCCGACATGGGCAATCCAGCCGGACATGAGGATCAGGAAGACAAAGACCACGGCCAGCCGCTTTTCCGGTCGGTTGGCATATCCCCAGAAGATGCTGAACCACCAGAGGATGAACCATGCGGGGCCGGCATCGAAAAAACCAGGGATGATCAGGATGAATCCCAGCCAAAGCTTGAGCACTATATCGGGGATCTCGTTGTTGGTGCGGTTCCTGAAGTCATTGAGCAGATAGGGTATATATTTGAAGACGAGGCACATACTGATGATGAAATACGCCAAGATGGTAGTTGCAAGTACAAAAAGGTAACTATTCCCCAGGAGAGCGGAAAGATGCGGCCAGTCGGCATGCCACCCCTCCAACGATGTTAACAGCTGCGCGCTCGAAAGGATAGATAGGTTCTGCACAATCTCATTCCTCTGGTTTGATCTTATCTAGTTTGATTGCCACATCCATCTTAAATATCCGGTTGTCTCCCTCGATCTTCAAGCGTAAGGGAATGCTGATCGCGTTTACGGAGACAATTTCCGCATTGCCTATGCCAATGATCTGGATGCGCCCGCCCGCTATCTCAGACGTGTGCTCCAGCCTCTGCATTTCATGCGTCATCTCTTCATATACCGGCTGGTGAGGTTGCACGGATTCGCGCGCGGGGGGGGCTGCTTCTGATGGCCGCTCCGGGGCTGGAGGAGCCATAGGAGTCGGCCTTGGAGGCGCCATGCTCGGCTGTTTGCCGCTCGTACCCTTTTCGATATGTTGGAGCACCATCTTCGTGACTTTGGTAAGCGTCTCGAGAACCCCTTCCCCGGTGGTGGCCACCGCCTCAACATAGGGATAGCCTTCGGGGTTGAGGACCTGGTTCATCTCGGCCACCGGTATGACATCCGGAAGATCACGCTTGTTGTATTGGATTACGAGCGGGATGGTCTTCATACTCTTCCCGTAATAGTTGAGATTTTCCTCCAAATTAGCGAGACTCTCGACGTTTTCCTCCATTTTGTCTCTCTGGGAATCCGCCACGAAGACGATTCCATCGACGCCGGTCAGCACCGCCCTCCGTGTGGAGTTGTAGAAGACCTGTCCGGGCACGGTATAGAAATGCAACCGCGTCTTGAATCCCCGTACATTGGCGATTTCGATGGGGAGAAAGTCAAAAAACAGGGTTCGATCCGCCTCGGTGGCCAAGGAGACGAGCTTGCCCTTCTGGTCCGGCTTGATGCTCTGATAAATGGCCTGGATATTCGTCGTCTTGCCGCATAGGGAAGGTCCATAATAGACGATCTTTGCTGAGATCTCTTTTTTCGAATAATTGATTACCGCCATTTCATCCTCCGCCCGCAAGTCTCACTATCTCGAGTTCGACATCCTTGAAATCCTTGCGCTCCTTTTGGATCTCCCTGAATATGTTGAGGGCCTGTTGCGTATCACCCATGGCCTTATAGGTCTGTGCAATCTCATAGAGGATGCCCACCTTCATCTCGCCAGAGAGGTCTTTTAGCGATGCTCCGGCATTGAGAGCCTGGAGGGATTCCTTGATTCTACTTGCCTCCCTGAAGCATATGCCGAGCATGATATAGGAATCGAAGAGCCTTTCCCCGGCCCCGGTGGAAATCACCCGCTCGAAGGCATCGGTGGCCTCATCGATGAGGCCAGTTTCCCGGTACGCCAAGCCCATGTTATAGAGGAAGATCGGGTCTTCGCCTCGCTCCTGCGCCACACCCTTCTCCATGGCCTTGAATATGGAATCGACACCGGTCTCATCCTCAGCGCTCACGGAACTTTCATCGAGTTTAAGTTCCTCGATCTCCTTATCCAACGCCTTGTTAAGGTCAAAGAAGTCAGTTTTCTGTACCTGCGTTTGCGAAAAAGCCGCGGGCGTCGTCTCCTGCATGGCCCTTTCCCGGACATCAAAGGCATGCACCTTCTTGTGCAGCTGCCTATGAGCAGGCGCCAAGTCGGCAGCCTTCTGCATGACCACCATGGCCCTTTCGCTGTCGCCACTCTTCTCGATGAGTTCGGAAAGCTTTGTATACTGTGCGGCCGCCTCCCTCACAAACCCTTGCACCTGGTACAGCTCGGCCAGTTTCTCAAGCGGCATTTCCCAGGTGGGATTTATCTTTTGGGCCTGTTTGTACAAAGCGATGGCCTTGGGATAGAAACCCTTCTCCGTATAGATGTCGCCCAGTCTCAGGTATATTTCTGCGGCGCTCTGGATCTCACTCGATCTCAGATACAGGTCCCCCATCCTCTTGAGGAGAGCGGGATCATTGGGACGCCTTGC
>CAYGXB010000013.1:0-21879 GCA_964353605.1 uncultured Bacteriovoracaceae bacterium | reverse complement strand
TTGGTACGGTCTGTTCCGTTACTTTAAACGGCGTGCTCCTGAAATACGGCATCCCCACCGTCTCCCGTTTCGGCGGTCTCCTGGAAATCGAAGACCGTCAACCCAAGCGCTTCGTGGAGATCATCATGTACGACGGCACCAGCCTCGATCCTTTGGAGGTCTTCATCAGCAGTCATATGACCGATTACCTGGGGGCCATCGGGGGCAACGGTCGCATCGGTGCCAGCTTCCGCGAGTTCCCGGCCGAGAGCCGCGAGGTGGTGGAGGACCTCGCCCAGCGCCTCAAAAAGATCGGCCTGGGTGGCTTCATGTGTATCGGCAGGCCTGGTCAGGCCTTGCTCGATATCCCGGTCAATGAGGGTCGGGTAGGCGCAATCGTCATCGGCGGTCTCAACCCGGTGGCTGCCCTCGAAGAGAAAGGTGTGCGGGTCCATTCCCGCGCTCTGGCGGGGCTCATCGATTTCCAAAGGCTGTTCCATTATCGAGAGCTGGAAAACCGCCTCAAGGCCTATCTCATGTAGAGTCATGAGCTTTCAGAAGTCTGCATTCAGGAGTCAGAACGAGGAACCCAGTACAATCTTCTCATCCTCTTCTGAATTCCGACTCCTTACATCTGAATACAAAAGCTATTGGAAGTAGCCTTCGGAGAGGTAGTAGTTCACCTTGTCATAGAAGAAGATGATTCGGTTGTTCAGCTCGAGGGTGGCATAGATCTCGAGAGGGGACGCCAGGATCTTCTTCTTGATCACGTGCATCCAGATGGAGCGCCTGCTCAGGGCTAGGGCGATCAGCATGTCCGGCAGGGGCACTTGCCGCCTCTTCAGCTCTTTGCCTGTCTCGTTGAACCCTTTGAGGTTGAGACCATCATCCCCCTTGAGCCAGCCTTGAACCCCCTTAAGGATATCCCGGTTCATGGCCAGGAAATGCTCGAGGTGAGGGACGAGATTCGGCAGCCCCTTGCGTACATCCCGCGCCCAGTTCTCCGATATCTCGTCCATATCCCGGTCTATGAGCTTTACGAGGATATTTGACAGGAACGCCTTATGCTCATGGGTCCCGGGGGCGATCTTATCCATGGATTCGGCCTCGGGGAAGAGGTGCTTGAAGGAGTCGAGCATGGCCCAGGTGTCCTTGTATAGATCGATGAAGATCGAAACGGCCTTTTCATTGGATATCCATGCGAGCGGCGGGAGCTTCGTGATGGGGCGATAGGCGGCTTCGGTGGCGTCATCGCCGGGACTCAAATGCCCGCCGGTTGCCTTGACCTCGTAGGTGACAATGGCGAGGCTACCGTAAAAGTAGTTGTCGACGGTATCCACATCAATGAGCCTTATAATTTCACCCTTTACCCCGGATTCCTCCTCAAGCTCTCTGAGGGCAGCCTGCCGCACCTCCTCGCCGCTTTCGGCAAACCCGATGGGGAGGCACCACATGTCTCGGTACGGTTCCTTCTTGCGCTTGACGAGGAGCACCTCCCGGTTTTCGTTCAACACGATGCTTGCCGCCACCGGCAGGGGATTCTCATAAAAGATGGTATCGCAATGGCTGCAGAAGTCGCGGGGTTTATTGTCGACCTCCTTCTCAAAGATGGGGTTGCCGCAATAACAGCAGAAATACTTCTGTCTCTTCATTCCGTGCCCCACTCAGCAGATATAGGCCTTTCTATCATGTTCTCAAAACCGCAACAAGGCCATTTTGCAAGGTGAGCCCTTTTATGGAAAAGTGGTCCCCCTGAAGACAGAGGGATTTACAACCAGAAGTGTTCGTGTATAACGAGGGGCTTAAAGGGGGATATATGGCAAAGCAGAAAATATACCTCGATCATGCAGCGACAACCCCGGTGCATCCGGATGTGCTCGCCGCGATGCTGCCGTACTTCGGCAATCACTACGGCAACCCGAACAGCCTCCACAGTTTCGGGAGGGATTCGCGCAGGGCGATTGAAGCGGCGCGGGATAAGGTAGCCGCCCTGATCTGCGCCGATAGTGCGGAAATCATATTCACGAGCGGCGGAACCGAGGCGGATAACCTTGCCATCCAGGGGATAGCCCGGGCGCATCAGGCAAGCGGCGGGCATATCATCACCTCGGCCATTGAGCACCATGCCGTCCTCAATACATGCGCCTATCTGGAGAGCACAGGATTCAGGGTGAGCTATCTGGCTGTGGACGAACGTGGCACGCTCGACCCGGCAGCTGTGGAAAAAGCCATATGTAATGATACCATCCTCATTACCATCATGCATGCAAACAATGAGGTTGGGACGATCGAGCCTATTGCTGCCATTGGCAGGATAGCCCGGCAAAAGGGAGTGCTCTTTCATACCGATGCAGTCCAGAGTGCGGGCAAGATCCCGATCGATGTGCAAAAGCTCCATGTGGACCTGCTGAGTCTCTCGTCACACAAGATCTACGGGCCGAAAGGCGTCGGTGCCCTGTATGTGCGAAGCGGGGTGGGTATCGCCCCGATCCAGTTTGGCGGAGGCCATGAGCGCGGTCTGAGGTCGGGCACCGAGCATGTGAGCGGGATCATCGGGTTCGGGAAGACGTGCGAGATCGCACTCAGGGATCTCGGGAAGAACATGCTCCATGTCAAGGACCTGCGGGACTGTCTTGAACATATGCTCCTGGAGCGGATACCCGGGATCAGAGTGAATGGCTATCCGGATGAGAGGCTACCGCATATCCTGAGCGTCTCCTTCGAGGGGCTCGAGGCCGAGAGTATCGTTGCCAGCCTCGATGTGGAAGGCATCTATGCCTCCGCCGGGGCGGCATGCACGACGAGCGCGATCGAGCCATCCCATGTGCTCACCGCCATGCGGCTACCGTCCCACCTTGCCTTTGGCACCGTGCGTTTCAGCCTGGGGTGGGAGAATACGGAGGAAGACATCAGCCAGACCGTGGAGGCCCTTGAAAAGGCGGTAACAAATCTCAGGCGATTCTATGCAGCTGATGCGCAAGACCTGATGGTCGTCACCTTTGCGGATGAGCGTTCTGCCGTGCTGGCCCGAGATAGTATGCAAAATATGGGCATTCGATACACCCTGGCCGCCACGCCCAGCCCTATGCGCGAGAAGGGCGTGTCTCATGTTGCGTTGTTCTTCCCCTACAAGCATCAGGACAAGGTGAAGAAGATCCTGGAAAAAAGCGGCATCGAAGTCGTCGGTTTGCATCATCTCCAGGGCATCAGCTCTCCGGTGCGGGGCATGGAACTGAAGAGAATGGAGCACGCCTTCTGGGATAGGGTGGCCACGGGAAAGAAAGACGGGGATTCGGGGGCTGAATAACCGTCATTTTATCTCTGCCCCTTTCCATCCATGAACTCCTGGGCAAGCCGCTTGGCCTCCTCCTTTTCGGTCTCGGAGACGATGGAGTCCCAAATGCGGTTGAAGAGGGGATTGATTCGGTCGTTGAGCCAGACGCAGGTAGGAGATTTCTGCTTGAGGGCGTTCTTTATGAAGCGCACACATCCATAGCAGCGCGCTGTCCTGGCCTGGTAATCATACATTGATGCTGTGCCACCGGGACATGTAGCGCATCCCGGCGACGAGCGGCCCCCCGGAAGAGCCGGAACCACCACTTCCGTTGGAAGCAGATCTGCACCAGATGCCACGTGTAGGTGTTGCACTCGGTAATAGCATCCCTATCCAATCTTGATGAATCCATACCGTCTCCTTCGTATGATCCTCATATCCCGAGGGCCAGTATATATCATCCGCTTTTTTCGAGACCACTCGCTCGTCACCATGATGCATTGTTTTCATTCAACGCTTCATTAAAAATTCATAATTGTATGGTATATCTGAGAATGAAAACGCATTGCAGGAGGGACACAAGTATGGATAAGATCAAGGTCCTTTTCCTTTGCACGGGAAATTCCGCGCGGAGCCAGATGGCCGAGGCATTTGTACGCAGGTACGCCGGCCACTCCATCGAGCCTTACAGTGCGGGCCTCGAGCCCAAGGGCATCAACCCACTCACCGTCAAGGTCATGGAGGAGATCGGCATAGACATGAGCGCACATTACTCTAAGCCTTTGAGTGAGTACATGGGCAAGGTTCTTTTCGGCTACCTCATCACGGTCTGCGGCCATGCCGACAAGAACTGTCCTGCAGTCTTTCCCGGTGTTGGTACAAGGGTGCACTGGGAATTTGAGGATCCCGAAGCCATGCAAGGAACCGAGGAAGAGAGACTAGAGAAATTCCGGGCTCTCAGGGACGAGATCAAGGCCAAGGTCCTCGCATGGCTTACCGTGCAGAAGATTGCGATCCAGGTCTAGCAGCCTGGTTTCTCTGGGAACGACCTTGACGTATGCTGGCGGATTCCTCCTTGATCCCCCCTCTATGCAATTTTTCATGAACTCGGCATTGGCCCGGTCTTACCAACTAGGATAAACTACCTGAAGAATCGGGAAAGGGTGGGAAGTATGAGCTGTCTCGTTGCAGCCATCGATGACGAGCCCGATTTCCTCCATCTCGTGTCCCTCCATTTGAAGAAGGCTGGGTTCGATGTCCGGGGCTTTACAGATGCCATCTCTTTCCTCAAATATCTTGAAGTGCATGCCCCTGGCGCGGTTGAACGGCAATCCTGAAATGCGACTGCCGTATATTCTGAGCATCAGCTTTGAGGGGCTCGAGGTCGAGAGTATCGTGATCAACCTGGACGCTGCCGGGATCTATGCCTCGGCTGGTGCGGCGTGCACGTCCGCGGCAGTGGAGCCGTCGTTCGTGCTGACCACCATGCGCATGCCCGGGCATCTGGCCTTAGGGACGGTGCGTTTGTCGCTGGCGTGGGAAAATACGGAGGCCGAGATCGTCCGAGTACTTGAGGTGCTGGAGCGGGTGGTAAAGCGACTGCGTGGTTTTTATGCCTCGGCACCGGCGGACCTGATCGCCATCACCTATGATGGAATTCATACAAAATTCATACATTATTTATCATTGCTTCACCATCCCGGACTAAAACCGGAGACCATGAGACGAAATGGATCCCTGCAACGCCTGTTACGCGCCATCATTTTCTTTGTCGTGTGCCTCGTTGTCACTTGGCATATCGTGCAGGGGCAGGCTATAAAACATCAATCCGGCGCGATGCACACAGAATATACCAGCGGTCATGTGCACATGTACCCGCAAACGACGCAGCGACCGAGCGTCTCAGGCAACGACTCGTCCGGTCGAAAGGCCGCACTGGTCCAACTACATGAAGGAGGCTCTTATGTTACACCCCGCACCCAACGCGGATTTGACAATCTACACCGGCAACTCCGATGACAGACGCAACTATTTCGATGAACAGCTCTTTGCCCACACCACCAACGGCACGCTCCTGGCCATACTGCCCGAGCATATCACCGTCTCGGAATACCGGCGCCTGGGGTCCATCCCTGCGGTTCTTAAAGGCTGGCAGATTTACGGTACGGTTTGTCAGCTCGTACTTGTTGTCAAGGGGCGTGACCGGGAAACTATCTTCCGGGTCGATTGTGCGGCCGGAGATATACTGACCCCCGGCTTGTCAGTTGGCATGACCCTGTATATGCAGTTTCGCTGGGACAAAGTCCAGGAATACCCCGCTACGAAACATATGGCGCGGCCGTATCCGCGGTAGGATGCCGGATGTTCATGGAGGTTGGACATTGCATCGCGTGCATGTCTCAAAGCATACTCCTGATATGATGAAGATAAAGGTGCTCTTTCTCTGCACGGGTAACTCGGCCCGCAGCCAGATGGCTGAGGCCTTCCTGCGCTCCTATGCCGGCGACGCCGTCGCGGCGTATAGCGCCGGACTCGAACCCAAGGGCATCAATCCTCTGACCATACAAGTCATGCATGAGATCGGCATCGATATGGCCGGACAACGGTCCAAGCACCTGAACGCATATCTGGGCAAGTTCCATTTTTACTTTGTCATCACGGTTTGCGGGCATGCGGACAGGAACTGCCCGGCTGTTTTTCCCGGTGCGATAAACAGACTCCATTGGGATTTCGAGGATCCGGACAGCGCCAATGGGAGTGAGTCTGAAAGCCTGCAGAGATTCCGTGCGGTCCGGGATCGGATCCGCGAACGCATCGTCGCCTGGCTCA
The DNA here is from genome assembly GCA_964353605.1 of uncultured Bacteriovoracaceae bacterium. Classification (GTDB taxonomy): domain Bacteria; phylum Desulfobacterota; class Desulfomonilia; order UBA1062; family UBA1062; genus CAYGXB01. The sequence goes on along the minus strand of CAYGXB010000013.1, from coordinate 15,797 downwards.
AAGAAATCGGGATTATGGGAACGGAATAGACGGAGCGAGGGAGATAGATATGGGAAAGACCGAGGATAGTTACGGGAGCGCAGCAATGATGACCACCCTGGACGGCAGAGGCGAGGGATGCTGCACGCATCCGGCGATCGCGCTTGTAGCCCTTCCCAGGCTGCCATTACCTGCGCATGAACTACAGCAGTCGAATGTTTCGCAATGTCACTATTCGTGTACCGTGGCGCAGAAAATGTCGTGCTACACTCCGCGTGGCATACGCGGGGAGGCCCTGGTAGCGTTGGAGAAAACTGTGCAGGCCATCGGTCCCGCCATCCTCGAACTTGCGATCGTTCTCGATGTCCTGGTGCCCGAAGAATGGGCGGATGAGGTCATGAAAGACCTGAGCGTACAGCAGGCTTTGATCGAAAACCTAACAATCAGGAATGGATACCATGCCATCAGGGCTAGTCTGCCTTTGGCTGCAACGTTCGGCTATTCCTCCCGGCTCAAGACTCTGAGCCAGGGTACGGGTTCATTTACCCTGCACCTCCACGACGCGTCGAAGCAGTGGGCTGCATTGAAAAAAGCTGGTCAATGGTGATCTGCTCAACAGAGGAGGTGTTAACATGGGTGAAGCAGGCCTCCCCTCTTTCATGTTTATCTTTCCGCCCCGGGTGCAGGTAGGCCCTTAGTAATGCATCAGACCCGTTCGTGGACGACATGAAAAGTTACCTGGGCCCCGGTGACCGAACTGCGCCCGACGGACAAGAAAACCGCCAGCCATAGGCCCTGCAGGAACAGCAGGGTTAGGGGATCCCACAGTGAGGTCAAACCCGTCATGATAAGCGGCCGTAGGTCGGCAGCTTGATAATATACGCTCATACCAATCGCTGCTATGGCCGTGATCACAGCCATGATCTGGTAGGAGGGGAATATGCCGCCCCCGCGATAATCCACGCGCAGGAACTCGGAGGCCACGCGCCAGGCCTGGGTGACGAGCAGCGTCAGCAGCAAGGCCGCGGTATAGTGGCCATCCAGGAAGAGCCAAACGCCGCCCAAGCCTGCCAAGGCGTAGATAACGGCGGTGATGGCCTGCACCGGCACGACCTTGACCCCGTCCAGACCATGGGCGTAGGCGATCTTCTTGGTCGGTCCACGGAAGGTGAAATTGAGTTGGGCGAACATGCGGTGCAGCCAGGCCGGCAAATTATCGATGGGCTTGCCGTAACAGCAGCCGAAGCTGATGCAGGCCAGGCGGCCGAGCCCCTCGCCGAAGGTGTAAGTGATGGCCAGGGCCGATAAGACCGTTATGACCGTCGTATGCACTATCAAGTGTTCTGGTAAAATACGGTTGAGCAGCCACAGAACCGCCGGAAAGATCAAGATGCCCAGTAATATCGCCCCGCCCACGGTCAGGGTGTGTTTTTTACGCTCCACGAGGCGCGCCACGATCTTAGCCCCCGGCAGGCAGACGCCGAACATGACCAGACACAGCACGATCGTTGTCAGGCACGGTATGCCCAGGGCTCCCAGCAGGATAAATAAAAGTGCCACCCCAACCGCACATGCCCCGGCAAAGAGAAAGCCATACCAGGTAAGGTTCGTGGCCGTCCAATGATGTCCGGCCTTAATGCGCGGCACCGCGGCCATGATCTGCCAGCGCTCGCCGGGCAGTCGGGTGAATCCCCACCAATAAATGAGGCCAATAGCCAAAGCCAGGACTGCAAGGAACATCCCATTCATCGTCATTATATCTTCTCCTTTATATAATATGTGCGCTTGTCATCACCGGACTGGTCGTAGCTCGGTTCGTACCCGTCGAAGATCTGAGGAAAAGACCTTCAGGTCGCATGCCTCGGCGATACCCGAACGTAAAGTGACTTCGGTTTCGACCAGCGCGCGTCCCAGTCCCTCCGAAAATCGACTAGCTGCACCGGCGTACAAGTTCTGCAGGATGTCGGTATGGAAGCGCACGCGGTCCTTCTGGAAAACGACCACCACCGTGGAACTTCCCGGTTTAAATAGGGCCTTGGGTTGCCCCTTTCTGAAATACATGCCGGGGGTAACAGAGCGGGGATGGGCGTAATAAGATTCGGAATAGCGCTGGACAATATCGCCCACCATGAGAGCCGTTATCTCGATCATGGCGACCATTCCCACCCGGGACCCGTCCGTGACATCCGTATCGATGATCGTCACCACCCGCCGGTTTTTGGATAGTGGTGAGGTGAGATGTACCACAACGCTGGGATTACAGGGCGCGAAAACACCATCGATGACATAGATGTCGCGCACCATGCCGCTCACCGGGCAATGCGTATAGTGATACTTTTCCGGTGTCAGGCGAAACACGGCGTATTCGCCGTTACGGAAGGCATCGATCCATTGGATTTTCTCATAACCCAGAAGCTCTTCGTAGCCAAAAAACTTATCCTTCAGGAAAACCTGGGAGGTCGCGGCAAAGGATCCAACGAGCATGCGGGCGTCGGCCGGCGCCACAATGGTCGCGGGATCTGACGGCATGGGTCTGGTTTCCCAATACCGGATCCGGCGTTCGAAGATCTTACGGGGCGTGTCGAGCGTCGCGGGCGCTTCCAGGCATTCTGCTAGATCGATGCCCAAGGACGTTATGAAGCGCATACTGCCGACGAGCTTGGATCCGAGGAAAGAGTCGAAATTTACATAGGCCAGAAAATCCGTAATCCGCTGTGAGGTGAGTGCGCGGTAGAGCAGGTGACGATCTTCGTGTTCCCTAGGGGCTATGAGTCGCAAGAGCCGGTCGCCAAAGAGCTTCTCGGTTTTGACCCTGCCTGTGGTGCGCTCAACGTACTGGTGCCGCATACCCTTTCTCACGTTCGTTTAGCACGGTCAGGAGGATAGCCTGAATAAGGATTTGTGCGTGCTCCTCGTCCAGGCGTTCATCGGGGAGATCTTTCCTGATGGAAGTGAGGAAATCCAGGATGTGCCTCTGTCCGAAAACGGCCTTAAGCATCATGTGTTGGCGGGTGTCGCGATCGGCCTCCCGCAGATCTTCCTCGAGTACCGCCAAGCCCTCATGCAGGTGGCGAACCCGCAGGGTAGTGCGGTAATACTGTTCGGCTGCCAGGTTGAACTCATCGGCGGAAAGATCCAAGGGGCTCATGCTGTTTTTAGTCTGGAGGATAGCGTGGGTGATGGAGGAAGCGGCGCCATGCAGATCCGGGAAGGTGATGCGGTGCCTAAGGTCGCTCAAGATCTCGGACATCCCGAACGCTTCAATGAGATCGGCGGCGTCATCCTCGAGGATATCCAGGAGCGCCCGGCGATACTCGGCGTTGTACACTCTGATATAGCCGGGATAGCGATGGCTGGGTCGCGTCCGTTCCGTCCGGGCCAGGATCTTCAGGAGGAAGGCATTCTGTGAATCCTTGTGCACGAAGAAGGTGGGCAGCCCGATGGCGCCGCCGAAGAATATCTGCCGGCGTTCACTTTCAATCGTGGGGTCGTCCGGAATATGGGCGTGCTTTACCTGACCGGTTAGTGCATACCGATAAGCCACTGCCGTAATCAGTGACTGGAGGCCACAGGCCGGGCCCATATCGTCCAGGAGACTGGCAAAAAGACTGTAGTGTCGCCCCTCGAAACCCGAAAAACCCTGGGAGGCATGTTCGCGGAGTTTGTAGAGCAGGTAGAGTGACATGCGCCGGTCAAAGACCCCCATGGATTCAAGGTCGACCTTGAGACGCTCGCTGTTGCCCGGTTGTCCGTTGAGGGCCGGGGATTCATCCGTACTCATGAGACATACCAGGTAATCAATTAGCCGAAAATCGGGCACGAAATCTCCGCGCAGGCCAAAGAGCATACTCATGATCTCATCGAGCCGGCGTAGGCCGAAGGGGGTCATGGACCGGCCCAGGATGCTGAGGTCGGCCTTCTTCCGCCAGCGCCGCCAGAGCATGCGCAGGTGGGTGTAATCGAGTTCATGCGGCAGGAACCCCAGAGCCCGTTCGGGGTGAAAATCGCTGAATCCCAGCCGGTAGGGGGCCGCGCTATAGGTACCCACGAAGAGGGGCAGAAAGTGCTCGACGATCTTGATGGTCAAGTCTCCCAGGTATTTCTCATCTGCGGGGAAGAAGTCGCTCTGTGGGTCTCCCAAGAGGCGGCCAAGTTTCTGGCTGCCGAGGCTGATATGGGTCCCGTTATTAGCCAAAGAGATCGTGGAGATGGATGGCAGGATGACCAGGTCATTGGTGATGATTCCGGCCTCCTTGAGTTTGAACACGGCGTTGAGCTGGCTGCGCGAAAGGACCTGGTGGCAGAGTTCCATATAGGCGTGTTTATCTTGGCCCTTATCCCATCCCGACAGGCACGGATTCATGAAGAGCTCGCGATAGAAGGCATCGGAAATAATTGAATTGAGGCGTTTCTGACGCACGGGCGGGTGCGGCGAGGAGTAGATGATGGCCTGTTGACCACTTTCCTTCAGGCCGAAATGGATGTTGGCATACGCCAGGAGAGCCTGGACCAGGAGAAAACGTTTGGCCGTCTCACGCGCCAGCCGGCTGCCGGGTGATGTTGTGCCGTCCAGCCGCACCGGTTGGAAGGAGGCAATCTCGGGCGAGGTGTTGTCATTGAGAAAACGATTCATTATCTCCGACCCGCACGCTAAGATGAGCGGATGCATGTCTGGCTTTGCACCGAGAGCATCGATCAGAGAGAGCTTGAGCAGGTAGCTTACGGGCAGGCGCAGGTACTCCTCACCGCCGGTTGTAGCGATGAATCGGTGCACATCCGTGCGCCTGCCGGTCTTGGGCTCTTTCTTGTTTAGACACAGATCATGGGAAAAAACCTGCTCGGCAAAGGGACAGAGAACCCGGCGCGGGAAGCGCACCCAGCTGTTCTCCCAAATCTGGGCCTGTTGTTCTTTGAGATAGTGCGAAAGGTCCTCCATGATTTTGAGGGGCATTTCCCCTGCACGCATACGACACAGGAGGTTGCGATAGTAATTTGACTGTACGATGGTCTGGGGCAGATCGACATCCGGCATTCTACCCCCCACCACGGTCTGGAGCTCATTCTCGGCACCGACGGTGGTGTCGTTCAATGAAAAGGGTAGATTATCGAGCGTGCTTTCATTAGCCTTGTACCCAAGTACCAGTTGAACACGTTCGAGGTTCTCGGGTGTCACATATAAACTCTCCGTATCTTTTCTTATTGGTAATGCCATATGCTTTCCTCCCGTGCCCCCCCCCTTTATCCACGCGGTATGAATCCTCGATGAAGATTTTATGAATTTATGGTTAACTCACCCCTCCAAGCCCAACTTGTCGTTGACCCGGCCGAGGCATCTGGGATACACTGCTATAAAATTCACATGAGGGAGTGGCCCCATGGGGATGCGAATAGCCGTGATCGATGACGAACCCGATATCCTACACCTGGTTGCCATCCACCTCAGGAAGGCGGGCTACGAGGTGGAGGTTTTTCCGGATGCCGGAACGTTCCTGAAATACCTGACAGGCAAAAGCCCGGATCTTATCGTCCTCGATCTCATGTTGCCGGATATGAACGGCTTAGATGTCTGCCGGAGATTGATGCGCGATGAGCAGTACGCTTCCATCCCTGTCATCATGCTCACCGCCAAAGGCCAAGAGATGGACAAGGTGGAGGGCCTGGACCTTGGCGCCGACGATTATGTGACTAAACCCTTCTCCCCGCGTGAGCTTGTAGCGCGGGTCAAGTCAGTGCTCAGACGGACCGGGCAGGTAGCGGGCGAGATTATCTCCCTGAAAGGCATGCTCTCGATCGATCCCGAACGATTCGAAGTCAAGGTGCATACTCTCCCGGTGGCGCTCACCCCGGTAGAGTTCAAGATCCTCCATCTTCTAGCCACCCACAAAGGCAAGGTCTTCAGCCGCGAAAAAATCCTCGATCACCTGTGGGGCAACGAGAAGGCCGTGATCGACCGCACCATCGATGTGCACATCAAGAACCTCAGGGACAAGCTCGGCGAGGCCGCCAGCCTCGTCCAGAATGTGCGCGGGGTCGGGTACAAGGTGGAGGCATGAAGCGGCCCATATTCATAAAGATATTGTTCGGATTCCTCCTCATCATCCTCCTTGGCGCGACCCTGACGATTATCTTCTCCTACGAGGCTATCAGGACCTATTACATCCAGTCAACGACCGATACCATGCAGTCCCGCAACCGGCCCCTCCATGACGAGGCCACCAAGCTCCTTTTAGAGCATCGCCTGAGCGAGCTTGCCCCCTTGGTCAGGAAATATGGTGAGATCAGCCAGACCCGCATTACCATCATCGATGCCAAAGGCGGGGTCCTGGCCGATTCGGTTATCGACCCCGCGACTATGTACAACCACAGAAACAGACCAGAGGTGGCCGCCGCGCTGGAAGGAAAGATCGGCCGTTCCCTGCGGTACAGCCCCGACCTCAAGGTAGAGATGATCTATATTGCCCTGCCGATCAGGACCGGGGATAAGATCATAGGTGTCATCCGCTACAGCCTGAAATCGGAGGAGATCTCCCGTCTCCTGCGCACGGTGCGCGCACGCATCATCCTCGTCTCGGTCCTGGTTGCCGTCTTTTCGCTCATTATCTCTTTCATCTTTTCCCTTCTCCTCGCGCGACCCATCCGGGAGCTCCAGCAGGCGGCACAGAAGGTGGCAGGAGGAGACTTCACCGTGCGGGTGCCCATCAGCGGCAATGATGAACTCAAAGATTTGGCCACAGGCTTCAATCAGATGACGGCAAGGCTCAAGGATTCCTTCTCCGAGATCTCTCGCAAGCAGGAGGAGCTCCAGGGCATCATCTCCTCGATCTCGGAGGGGCTCTTCCTGCTCGACAACGAGGGGAAAGTCCTCCTCTGTAACGAGAGTGCGAAGAGAATTATAGGGCTGGATAAGATAATCGGAAAATATTATTGGGAGCTCCTGCGATCCTCCTTCCTCCATGACCTGCTGAAACGAAAAGGCGCAGTGCATGTGAGCGAAGAGATTCCTCTGAACAACAGGGTCTACCAGTGCAACGCCTCATCCCTCCCATCAGGCGATGCCACCGTCCTCATTCTCCATGACATTACCGAGATGAAACGGATAGAGCGGGTGAAGCGGGATCTGGTCGTGAACGTCTCCCATGAACTGAACACCCCCCTTACCGCCATCAAGGGATTCACCGAGACCCTCACGGAGGAAGCGGATGAAAGGCATAGGGAGTATCTTGCGATCATCAGGCGGCATACGGACAGGCTCATCAATATCGTCAAGGATCTGCTTGTCCTCTCGGAGATCGAGGAAAAGGACGCTGCTCTTCATATCGAGAGCATGGATATCAAGGCCTTGATCGAAAACCTCTCTATCATCTTTGAGCCGAGGATGAGGGCAAAAGGCCTCACGTTCAGGATTGACATACCGAAGCATATCATCCTCCAGGCGGATCTATTCCGACTGGAGCAGCTCTTCACTAATCTCATCGACAATGCAATCAAGTATACCGAAAAAGGTGAGATCACGCTAGCGGCGGAGCAAACACCCGGCGGTTGCCGTATCAGCATCAAGGATACAGGGATCGGGATATCGAAAGAGCACCTCGGCAGGATATTCGAGCGGTTTTATGTAGTAGACAAGTCGCGCTCACGGAGTGTGGGTGGGACCGGACTCGGTCTCGCCATTGCCAAGCATATCGTCGCATTGCACCATGGCGAGATCGATGTGGAGAGCACACCCTACCTCGGCACCACCTTCACCATCACTCTGCCTGGGAGGATGAGTTAGAAGTTCAATTTCCCCGACTCCCTTTGATCTCAAGATAGGCTAAGATTCAGCCGGCAGGGCCAGCCGCCGGTCAATATGTAGAAACGTGTGGCCCTGCCGGCAAGCGTCTAACTCCCCTGGAGACTCAGGGGTGATAGGGGTTTGAGCTTTTGGGTGGAGATCCAAGAGTATTGTGGACTTGACGGAACGGAACATCCCCTATATGAAAAGCATGAAGCTGTAGAGTACAGAGAGCAATCTATACTGACAAGGAGTGTGGTATGGCGTTCCGCTTTCTCCCAAAGGGATTCGACTTCTTCGCCCTCTTCAACAAACAGGCCGCATTCGCCGTCGAAGCCGCCGGGCTATTCAGCGAGCTGGTTACAAAAGGTAACTTCGACAATGACGCAGTCCAGAGGATGCGCGATATCGAGCACCATGCCGATGAAGTCGCCCATGACATCCTCAAAAACCTGAATACGACCTTCATCACCCCCTTCGACCGCGAAGACATCCATGCGCTTGCCAGCGAGCTCGACAGCGTCACCGATATGATCTACACCATCACCAACCGCATGCGGGTTTACAATATCTCGGGGATCAACGACGACCTCGTCCAGTTCTCCACGGTGATCGAGAAGTCGACGCGCACGCTCGCCAGTGCGGTCGAGGGCTTGAGGAATACGAAGCGCCCCCAGGACACCCTCGCTGCCTGCATCGAGGTCAACCGCCTCGAGAATGTCGGCGACACCATGCGCGACACTATCCTAACCAAGCTCTTCGCAACCGTCCAGGATCCTATCTACCTGATCCAATGGAAGGAGATCTACCAGTTCGCTGAGACCGTCCTCGACATCTGCGAGGATGTCGCGCACTTGGTCGAATCGATCCTCGTCAAACAAGCATAGCCGATGACCTTCACTGTTGTCTTTCTGATTATCCTGGCCTTGACGTTCGATTTCCTGAACGGCTTCCATGACTCCGCAAACTCCATCGCCACCATCGTCTCCACGCGCGTCCTCTCGCCGCGCCTGGCAGTCATATGGGCGGCCTTCTTCAACTTTATCGCCTTCCTGTTTTTGGGTCTCCATGTCGCCAACACCATCGGGAAAGGCATTATCGATGTGTCGGTAATGGACACCCAGGTAATCTTTGCCACCTTGATCGGGGCCTGTCTCTGGGATATCATCACGTGGTATTTCGGTCTGCCCACGAGCTCCTCGCATGCCCTCATCGGCGGTATGGTCGGCGCAGCCCTCGTAAAGACAGGACCGGATGCCCTCGTCTGGAAAGGCATATTCAAGGCCGTCACCTTCATCTTTGTTTCGCCGTCCGTGGGGCTCATTCTTGGTTTGACCATAGGGGTCGTTGTGCACTGGATATTCAGGAAGGCTACTCCTTTCGGGGTCGACTATATTTTCAGACGAGGCCAGCTTATCTCGGCTGCATTCTACAGCATCGGCCACGGCGGTAACGATGCCCAGAAGACCATGGGCATCATCGCCGGCCTCCTCTTCAGCGTCGGGCTCCTGGGTCCCAAGTTCTACGTCCCTTTCTGGGTGGTCATCGCCTGCCATGCCTCCATCGCCCTCGGCACCATGTTCGGCGGCTGGCGCATCGTGAAGACCATGGGCCAAAAGATCACCAAGCTCAAGCCGATCGATGGCTTCTGTGCCGAGACCGGTGCCGCCATCACCCTTTTCCTCTCTACCATGTTCGGTATCCCAGTCAGCACCACCCATACCATTACCGGCGCCATCATGGGCATCGGCTCGCTCCACCGCCTGAGCGCGGTCCGCTGGGGCGTGGCCGGCCGCATCGTCTGGGCCTGGATCCTCACCATCCCCTGTGCGGCAATGATGTCGGCCCTCACCTACCTCCTCTTACAATAGAAATACCCTCAAGTCAGGGGTATAAAAGCTCAATTTCTCAGACTCCCCTTGGTCTCGAAGAGGTGCCTCCTCTCTTGCAAGCCACCATTCCCTTCATCAAAAATTAACATTTTATTTATACGATCTTAACACGATGGGTTTAGGGAAAGAGAAAGAAACCATAGCGGAGGCCAACCATGCGATTGTGCAGAATACGTACCATGCTCATTGCGCTTATGGTTGCCGTACTCTGTTTCAGGAGCCGGGGACTCATGGCAGGGAAGATGATCATTATCAAGTAGGCTGAGCCAATGAACATAACGATCATTGCTCTGATTATCCTCGCCCTGACCTTCGATTTCCTGAACGGCTTCCATGACTCCGCAAACTCCATCGCCACCATCGTCTCCACGCGCGTCCTCTCGCCGCGCCTGGCAGTCATATGGGCGGCCTTCTTCAACTTTATCGCCTTCCTGTTTTTGGGTCTCCATGTCGCCAACACCATCGGGAAAGGCATTATCGATGTGTCGGTAATGGACACCCAGGTAATCTTTGCCACCTTGATCGGGGCCTGTCTCTGGGATATCATCACGTGGTATTTCGGTCTGCCCACGAGCTCCTCGCATGCCCTCATCGGCGGTATGGTCGGCGCAGCCCTCGTAAAGACAGGACCGGATGCCCTCGTCTGGAAAGGCATATTCAAGGCCGTCACCTTCATCTTTGTTTCGCCGTCCGTGGGGCTCATTCTTGGTTTGACCATAGGGGTCGTTGTGCACTGGATATTCAGGAAGGCTACTCCTTTCGGGGTCGACTATATTTTCAGACGAGGCCAGCTTATCTCGGCTGCATTCTACAGCATCGGCCACGGCGGTAACGATGCCCAGAAGACCATGGGCATCATCGCCGGCCTCCTCTTCAGCGTCGGGCTCCTGGGTCCCAAGTTCTACGTCCCTTTCTGGGTGGTCATCGCCTGCCATGCCTCCATCGCCCTCGGCACCATGTTCGGCGGCTGGCGCATCGTGAAGACCATGGGCCAAAAGATCACCAAGCTCAAGCCGATCGATGGCTTCTGTGCCGAGACCGGTGCCGCCATCACCCTTTTCCTCTCTACCATGTTCGGTATCCCAGTCAGCACCACCCATACCATTACCGGCGCCATCATGGGCATCGGCTCGCTCCACCGCCTGAGCGCGGTCCGCTGGGGCGTGGCCGGCCGCATCGTCTGGGCCTGGATCCTCACCATTCCCTGTGCGGCGCTGATATCCGCCCTGGCCTATATCATCGTGAGTTGAGCGGTCATTTCCAGTATTTCTTGCTTTCTTGATCATCTCTTTCCGGAAGGATCCTTTATCAAAAATTAACACTTCCTTTATATGATCTTCATGAAATAGTATTATAGAATGGTCAAAAAACGAATGGAGGCAAGCTATGAAATGGTTTAAGGTAAGTTCATCAATGATCGCGTTCATATTGGCCACACTCTGTTTCAGCGGTGTGGGTTTTGCAACTGGAAAGGACATCACCATCAAGGGTTCGACCACGGTTCTGCCGATTGCACAGGCGGCGGCCGAGGTCTTCATGGAGAAGCATCCCAGCGTCAATATCTCGGTCCAGGGTGGAGGCTCCGGCGTCGGTATCACCTCCCTTATCGAGAAGACCTGTGATATTGCGGATTCATCACGAAAGATCAAGGATGAAGAAACAGCCAAGGCCAAGGGGAATGGGGTGGACGTCAATGAGATCACCATAGCCATGGACGGTATCGCCGTGATCGTACACCCATCGAACAAGATCAGTTCCCTGACCAGGCAGCAGATCAAGGACATCTATACCGGCAAGGTCTCGGACTGGTCCGAACTGGGTGTCGCCAAAGGCAAGATCGTTGTCCTTTCTCGCGACACGTCGAGCGGGACCTACGAATCCTTTGAAACGCTGGCCCTGAACAAGGAGAAGGTCAGGCCGGATGCCCTCATCAATGCCTCCAACCAGGCCATTGCCACTATCGTGGCTAACACGCCGGGCGCCATTGGCTACATCGGGCACGGCTACCTCTCCAAGAAGGTCAAGGCCGTGACCGTGGACGGCATTGAGTGCTCGCGCGAAAACATCCTCTCCAACAAGTACCCTCTCTCGCGGGCACTGTACATGTACACCAATGGGAAGCCGGCGGGCGATGTAAAATCCTTCATCGAATTTGTTCTGAGCAAGGAAGGGAAGAAGATCGTCGAGCAGGAGGGTTTTGTCGGACTGAAGTAGGGACATCTCCCGCATCCCCCTGAAAGGGGATGTTTTTCATCCACAGGCCTCATTTCAGCCAGGATTTGACAAGGCTGAAACGGGATCCGTGGGACCCTGTTTATGGGGGGCGAAAAAGGTCGCTATGCAGAGATTGAGAGAAAAGCTGTATCTATGGATTTTTGCCATACTAGCTTTTGCGTCACTGGTCTTCCTCATCGGAATCATCCTCACCCTGCTCAAAGAATCCCTTCCTTTCTTCTCCCAGTATAAATTGACGGCGGCGCTGATTGGAAGAAGCTGGTACCCGACGAGCAGTCCGGCTGAGTTCGGCATGCTGCCCCTTATCTTTGCATCTGTTTTGGTCACCCTGGGCGCCATGGTGGTCTGCGTGCCCATCGGGGTGGGCAGCGCCCTCTTCATCCATGAGCTCACCAGCCAGAGGATACGGGCGGTCTTGAAGCCGATGATCGAGATCCTGGCCGGTATCCCTTCGATCGTCTATGGCTTTTTCGGCATGCTCGTCGTAGCCCCCTTCCTCCAGAATCTGCTCGGCATTCCGACCGGCCTCTGCGCCTTTACGGCCAGCCTCGTGCTCGGCATCATGGCCGTACCCACGGTGAGCAGCCTGGCCGAGGATGCACTGAGCTTCGTTCCGGGAAGCTTCCGTGAGGCCTCTCTGGCCGTGGGCGCCACCCGCTGGCAGACCCTGACCCGGGTGGTAGTCCCTGCTGCCGGCTCCGGGATATCGACGGCCATCATCCTCGGCATGAGCCGTGCAGTGGGTGAGACCATGACCGTGCTCATGGTAGCGGGCGGGGCGGCGATCATCCCCCATTCTATCTTCGACCCCGTGCGCCCCATGACCTCCACCATTGCCGCCGAGATGGGCGAGGCGGTCATGGGCAGTCTTCACTACCATGCCCTTTTCGCCATCGGCCTCATCCTGTTCCTCATCACACTTGTCTTCAATATCGTGGCCGAGATCGTGAGCCGGCGGTTCAGGCTCAAGCTGGGGCTCGGAAGATGAGCAGGAAAGCCGTCACGCAGACCATCGGTTTTACGCTGTTGTTCCTCTGTATCGTCTTCAGCCTCTTCTTCATGGGCGCCATCATTTACTTCATCTTTGTCCGGGGTGTACAGGTGATCTCCTGGGAATTCCTCACGTCGGTGCCGAGGCGAGCGATGACACAAGGCGGCGTGGCCCCGGCCATTGTGGGCACCTTCTACCTCACCATGGGGGCCATGCTTTTCGCCTTTCCTTTGGGGTTGGCAAGCGCCATCTACCTCTGCGAGTACAGCCCGAAAAGCATTGCTGTGAACGTCATCCGTCTGAGCATCAACAACCTGGCCGGCGTGCCGTCGGTCGTTTTCGGCTTATTTGGGCTTGCATTATTCGTCAAAGCCTTCGGTTTCGGGGTGTCCATCCTCTCCGGCAGCTTGACGCTCGGCATCATGGCCCTGCCCGGCATCATCTCCGCTTCCCAGGAGGCGCTCCTGGCCGTGCCGCAATCTTACCGGGAGGCGTCACTGGCCCTGGGCGCCTCCCACTGGCAGACCATCAAGAAGGTGGTCCTCCCCAGCTCCCTCCCGGGTATTTTAACGGGTGTCATCCTCAACATCGGCCGGGTGGCGGGAGAGACGGCCCCCATCCTCTTTACCGCTGCAACCTTTTATACCCGTAGATACCCGGATTCCCCCTTCTCCGAGGTCATGGCCCTTCCCTACCACATTTACGCCCTCATGACCGAGGGGACGCACCCGGAACAGCAGACGCCGATCGCCTACGGTTGCGCGCTCATCCTGCTCGCCCTTGTGCTTGCAATATCCGCCGTGGCGATTGTTATCCGGCAGAGGCAGAGGAATATTTATGGAACCTGAGGTGAAGATCAAGGCCGATCACGTCGACTTTTACTATGCCAAGGTACATGCCCTCAAAGATATCAGCCTGGATATCTATGCCAAAGAGGTGACCGCCCTCATCGGGCCCTCCGGCTGCGGGAAGTCCACCTTCATCCGGCTCCTCAATCGCATGAACGACCTCATCCCCGGAGCTCGCCTGGAGGGAGAGATATTTATGGATGGCGAGGACATTTATGCCCCGAAGGTAGATGTGGTCGATCTGCGCAGGCGCGTCGGCATGGTCTTTCAGAAGCCGAACCCGTTCCCCAAGAGCATATTCGAGAATATCGCCTACGGACTCAAGGTCAACGGGATCAGGGATAAGGCTTTCATTGAGGAGAAGGTGATCGAGTCCCTCAAAAAGGCCGCCATCTACGATGAGGTCAAGGACCGGATCCATGAAAATGCCCTCATGTTTTCGGGAGGTCAGCAGCAGCGGCTCTGCATCGCCCGGTGCATCGCCGTTGACCCCAAGGTGATCCTCTTCGACGAGCCTTGTGCGAGCCTCGACCCGATCTCGACGCGCAAGATCGAAGAGCTCATCTTGGAGCTCAAGAAGGAGTACACGATTGTCATCGTGACGCATAACATGCAGCAGGCGGCCAGGGTCTCCGATTACACCGCCTTCCTCTATCTGGGAAGTTTGATCGAGTACGGCAGGACCCAACGGCTGTTCACCGTCCCGAAGGAGAAGATGACGGAAGATTACCTGTCCGGAAGGTTCGGATGAGAAAGGAGGAGCGATGCTCGAGGAAAAGAAATTAACCCAGATCAAGAAGGTCCTGGTTGAGAATGCCACGCTCGTGGAGGGTATGATCGAAAAGAGCATCAAGGGACTCAAGGATGAGGACAGGAAACTCCTCCTGGCCGTCATCGAAAAAGATGAACCGCAGGCGAACGATTATGAGATCGCCATCGACGAGCTCTGCGTGACCACGATCGCCCAGTACCAGCCGAACGCAAAGGCTTTGCGGACGATCCTCATGATCCTGAATATCAGCACCAGCCTGGAAAGGATGGCGGATCATGCGGTTACCATATCCGAGAGCGGGCTCTTTCTCATCGAGAAGCCCTCGGTAAAGCCTCTGATCGACATCCCGCGGATGGCAGAGCTCGTCATCGGCATGCTCAAGGATGCCCTCAACGCTTTCATTAACGAGGATTCCGAGCTGGCACGCAACGTATGCGAGCGGGACAGTATCGTCGATGGTCTGAGAACCCAGATTGCGCGTGAGCTCGTCACCTTCATGATCGCCGATCCCAATACCATCGAACGCGCTTTGCAGCTCATGAAGATTGCAAGCAACCTGGAGCGGATCGCCGACCTCACCACCAACATAGGCGAAGATGTCATCTACATGGTCAAGGGCATGGTGATCAAGCACCATAAGGATACAACCTGATCTTTTCAATCCCCCCGCACCCTCCTGAAAACGCAGATGCTAAAGGGGAGAGGGAATTGCCTTTTGCATGGACGGAACTGGTGCCAAATAGCTCCCTTCCCTGCGTTGGTTGGGTGTTTGGTATCAATTGCTTTGGAGGCAATCACGCTCTGGTCTTCAGGCGTCTCCCCGTATATGCCCTGGTTTTCGCAACCAGCCTCTCCCGCCTCTCCACCAGATAGGAATTCCCCTTTATGTACTCTGCCAGGAAGGCCTTCCTGTCTTCCATCTCGATCAGGGGAGCGAAAGAAGCATACAGATAGCTCAGGTTCTTGGCGATCTTCCTCAAGCCGAGGAAACGGCATTTTTTCAGCCTGTCCAGGTCTATGAGGTAGATGTGCTTCTGTTCATCGATGAGCATGTTCTCCCCCTTCATGTCCACGTGCATGACCCCCATTTCATGGAGCCTGCGGATCAACTTGGCCAAACCGATGATGTCTTCATGTTTCGCTCCCTGCTCGTGTGCGTACCGCACGAGATCTCTCGCCGCGATCGCTTCGGTGGCGAAAAACGAATCGAGGAGGAAGCCGCATGTTCTCTTCTCGCAGGCAAAAAGCACACGCGGGGTATCAACCCCCAAGGCTTCTAGGACCAGCGACGCCTCGAAAGCCTTCA
>CAYGXB010000012.1:0-22139 GCA_964353605.1 uncultured Bacteriovoracaceae bacterium | reverse complement strand
GCCTGTGTCAGGGCAGTAAGGTACATATAAATGATGAGGACTACCCATCTGTATCTATATACTCTGGGTTCCTTCATGAGAGACCCTCTAGCATTGAAAAATTTTAAAAGCAGTTGGGTGCTAAGATAACAGGGAACCTGGCGTGAGTAATCTACAAAAAGATATATTTTAAGGGTTTATTTTTGATAATGTGAAATATAGTCAAGTCTCCAATTTTCTGTAAATTAGCAGCTACGACTATTATCGGAGTTGCCCTTGGCTCGTTTTACCTTTTTACAGAACTAAAGAGATGGAACCTTATTGATGCGCTCCCAAAATATGTATTTCTCAGTTGACAAGGTGCGGTCACCGACTACAATACAGATGCTTTTCTTTGGAAGGAGGCTGTATGCATTTTAAGACATGGCTGCAGTTAAAGGGCATTCACCAGAAAGACATGGCTGAGCAAATCGGGATCAAACCGAGTTCCCTTTCCATGATCCTTTCAGGCAAGACCAAGCCGAGCCTTGAAGTGGCATCCAAGATCGAAATGCTTACCCATGGCGAGATAACCCGCATGGATCTGCTCTATCCGGAAGAAGCACGGGACAGAGGGGGGAAGATCTCGGATCGGCCGGGGACGATCATAACGCATGCAAAGCGCCAAAAGCTGCTCAAGGAACAGAAGAGAAAATAACTGTGCGTCCATTTCAGCTATTTTAAGGGGTGTTCCTTGCACACCAAAACGCAATTAAATCCTGATTAACCTGGATCAATTACCCCGCTTTTCCTTGGTATGCCAAGGATCCGCCCTCCAAAACGCTCGCATTGTAATCGGTTGGGTGGGCGGTCTGGAGATTGGATGTCCAGCCCCCTGATGATCCAGGGGGATAGGGTGTTTTAAGGATTTATTGCACCTCTCTTTTCTGGCTTTCATCAAGGTCGAGTCCGAGCTGACCCCCCGGGTTCATGATGTTATTCGGATCGAAGTGTCGCTTCAATGCCTTTAAGACCGCCATCTGCTCCCTGCCGAGGTGCGTCTCGATCCAAGGCGCGATCATACGCCCGATCCCGTGATGGTGGCTCAAAGACCCGCCATGCCTCTGGATATTGTCGATTATCCCCTTCTGGAACCCGCGGTACTCGTCGGGATCGTTCATCTTGGCGATGAATATAAAGTAGAGGTTCGTTCCCTGGGGATAGAAGTGGGAGGCATGCGTCATGCACATGGTATGCGGCCGGTTCTTGATGTAGGCCCTGGCCCCCTGGTGGAGGGTATGGATATTGTCCCAGGTCACGGCGGCCTCCAGGGTGTCGATCAAGATCCCGTAGTCCCCCAGGTCCTCGCGCATATACGGCTCGGTGTAGCGCGTCTTCTCCCATTTCTTGGCTGCATACCCGCCCAGGTAGATGGCGCCGTGTTCTCTGGCGATCTGCATGACCTTGCGCTTCACGAGCCGGGTGTAATCTTTATCACCCTCGGCATTGCCGAGGCACAGGCAGCGCTGCATGGGCAGGAAGCCCTTTTTCTGGAGGAACTTGTCCACGAAGCCGGGCATGCCATAAAGCTGCAGACCGCGATCCGTCTCCTCTGGATCGGATATCCGGTATATGGCGGGCTTGCCGAACTCGGATTGCATGATCTCGCGACTGGCGTTCACCGCCTCCTCCCAGGTGGGGAACATGAAGCTGAACCTGCGCCGGTTCTCCGGCAGGGAGCGGAAGATCTTCATGGTCACCTCGACGAGGATGCCGTAGGTGCCCTCGGAACCCTTCATGATGTCATTGACCTTTGGCCCGGTGGCGGTCGCCGGATAGTCATGGGTCTTGAAGGTCCCCACCGGGGTGACGTATTCCTGGCTCAGAACGATGTCGTAGGCGTCCCCGTAGTAGGTGGATGCCTGGCCTGAACCCAGGGTTACGATCCATCCACCCACGGTGGAATACTCGAATGACTGCGGGAAATGCCCACACGTGTACCGGTATTTGGTATGGAAGAGCTCCGGGGCTCGATTGAGGGCATCCTCGTACGCGGGCCCGTACATGCCCGGCTGCACGAGGGCGGTCTGATTGATCGCATTGAGATCCAGGAGCTTGTTCATGTGGGTGTTCATGACGAGGGATATGCCGCCCTTGGCCGGCCGGCAACCGAAGTTCACCGAAGAGCCAGCGCTGAATACGGAGAGGGGGATCTTCTCCGCGTTGCAATACTGGACGATCTTCTGCACATCATGCTTATTCCGCGGGTGGACCACGAGGTCCGCAACCTCCCGGATGATGCCTTTTCTGAGTTCCATCATCTCCTCGGTGGTCTTGCCGTAGGCATATTTGACCCGGCTGTAATCATCGAGAGCGATGTTCTCTGCTCCCACGATGATCTTGATATGTTCGATCTGCTCCGGTTTCAGGGCGGCCGGGCGGTTCAAGATCACCTTTTCATGACCCTCTCCCTGTTTCTTGAGGAAGTCGGCATCGGTCAAACCAAATTCCCGTTTCATCATCTCATACCACTTGTCGCTCGGGTGCTTGTAACTGTGCGGATCGCCGTATTTGAAGATGGACCTGAAGGTCCCCTTGGCGGGGGCTTGTTCCGTCCAGTCCGGCTTAAAGTGTTTGGATTTCAGCATGGCATCCTCCTTTTATAAAGATCGCAGGGACGTCCATTCCTCTATAAGGACGTTGTGTTTTCCAAGCGAGCGCATTTGCCTCGGGAAAGAAGGGTGGGGACGCAATGTAAGGTATCATGCGAGGCTGCGCACCATTTCCAGAAAGTATTCAAAATGTTTCAGCGGTACTTCAGGCGGAACGGCATGGTCGAGGGCTGGGATGTAGCCGCCGCTCGCGAGCATGAAGGGGACTTTCTCCAGCACCTCGCTCCGGAGTGCATCCACATCTCGGGCAAGGGCCAGCTTGTCCAGGCCGCCCATGATTGTAAGCTTATTGCCGAATGTCTCCCTCACCCTCCGGATATCCATGCCGGCATTCACCTCGAAGGGGAGCATGAAATTCACGCCCACCTCGATGAACAGGGGGATAAGGAGCCATACATCGCCGTCGCTGTCGACGCCGAAGATCCGTATCTCGGTATCGGCCTTGAGCGAATCGATGAGCTCTTTGTAATAGGGGCTCATGAATTCCTTGAATGCAGCGGGGGAGATCATTGGCCCGTTCTTGTAGGACATGTCCTCCCAGAAATAGATCCAGTCGACGGGAACCCTCGCACTGATCATCTTGATGAGCGTGCTGTGCATGCAGACCCACTGCCGTGCAATGGCGTGGACGAGGGCCGGGTCCCGCCGCATGGCAATCGAGATGCCCTTGAGCCCCATGAGGTTTCTGAAAGTACCAAAGAGGCCGCAAAGGATGATATTCGTGTACTTGTCCGTGGTTGCATTGGCATAGCCGATCATGAGATCAAGGAAGCCGCTGAACCGCTCGGGATTTTCCGGGTCGAGGCGCCATTTGATCTCCTCGAAATCCCGCATGGTCTTCACCGGGCTCTCTATGATGTGGGGGATCGTCGAATGCCCGTCGGTGAAGGCCTTGATGGTGTTTCCTCCGTTGTCTCTCTTGATCACATACGTTTCTTCCTCTTCCAGGATCTCCTCTTCGAACCGAGGCCAGAAACCGGGCTCTATGGTCGGATCGGGGGTAATGGGGAGCCAGCGTTGGGGGTCGAACCCGAAGTATTCCGGTGCCGAGAAGATATCGTCGTTTATCGCTTCGGGCAACCCTTCCTTGTGCCAGCGGGCATAGGTTTCCTTCCAGAAGCCGATCGTCTCGTACCTGATTGGCCTGTCCACCTTTTCGAAAGCGCACGTGGCATGAAAACGTTCTTGGACATTCATGATGCAATGCCTGTTACCATACCGTCGTTATCGATGCAATATGAACGCATCCGAGCAGTTCTCGTCTGAAGCAATCATGATTCTCGCGGGCACATTTACCCTGGAAATGCAGCGGGGTTTCCTGCTGTTCATCGACGATCATGATCTTTTCGCAATATGATTTGCGGCATGCCTGGTCGTCGAGATTGCCATTCCGGAGGGTAAAGAGGACCAGTCCCTTTTTCCTGAAATCACCTCACCCGAAATCCGTGATGTCCCGTCCGCGCATCTGTGCGAGGATTTCCGCGATCCTCTCCCTGTTCTCCTTCCATCACTGGGGAGAGCAATAACCCCAGACAGGCAGCCTGAAATGCATCGCTTCGAAAACGGCGATGGCATCCCTGATCACAACATTCACTGTGCTCCTCTGCATGCCTGTTCCCCATCAGTTCACCGCCTACTCGTCCGCGACCGGACGCTCGAGAAGATCCACTGCTGTCCAGGTGCGCTTGCGGATATCGACGCGATACGTGCGGATCTCGAACGGTTTCAGCGTAATTTCCTTCTCCATCTTTGCAAAGGGCAAGCGTATCCTGGTCGCTCTTTTACGCCCCGTCGGCTCAAATAGGCGCAGGACAAGGCCATTCCCTTCTTCGGCCTTCTTGCTGGTTGCCACCTGCACCCGCGTATCGCTTAAGGTGATGAAAGCCTTCGGCAATGAGCCTGCGCCGGAGGGGAAGAAGGACAGCGCCATGGGTTTTTCGTTGCGGGCCAGGGCCTCAGCCTCGACCGTATCGAAGCGCTCCTGTACAGGTCCGGCATTGATCCAGAAGCGGAACAGATTCTCGCCCTGATCCATGCGGGGGGTATAGCGGTCCCGGGGGAGAATCTGGAGATCCCCCACCGGGTGCGCCGCATATGCCGGAGAGCGGAGCAGCGAGAGCCGCATCTCGCCCTTTTCGCAGTCCGAACCGTAGATGCCGTCATTGATGACGCTCAGGGCCAGGTCGTGCCGTTTAGAGATTACTGCCACCCATTTCTGCGCTATGACCTCATCCCCGTTCGACCTCAGGGTATCCCGCCCATAGGCGACCTGCCCGATATATTCCGCTTCTTTGAATGGGGCCGAGAGGGAGAGCTTGAGCATACGATCCTTCTCGTTCCAGAGGACGTGCAGTTCCAGTTCGATCTCTGTCCCCTGCTTGGGTAGCCTGTAGCGTTGACAAATGTAGGAATCTCTATACCCGAACACCGCTTCCACCACAGCCCGGACCGGGCCGTCCTCGATCACCCGTACCGCTGGCAGGGTCTCTCCTGCAACCCCGGAGAATCTGGCGCTGTCTTTTTCCGAGAGTAGCGCAAACGCCCCCGCCGTATCCCTGAACCGCTTCACGTTCATGCCCCATGGATCCTCGCTGTCGAACATAACTAGGGGGTGACAGGCGCCCTTCGACAGGCAGTCTACCCCTCTCACACGGTAGCGGTCTATCAGACCTGTGGCGGCATTGATGATCACTTCCATGTCAGTGCTCTTTACAACTATCCGCTTGTCCTTAACTTTGAGTTCAGGTTTGGGCTTCTGGGGTATCGCCTCCAGCCGGCAATCGAAGCGATTCATCTGGGATGGGGCGAGTTTGGCATTGAAAACTATCCGCTTGCGCCAGTCGAAGGGGATGTTGCTCGACTCTTTCTCAACCTGGGTCGGCAAGGGTTTTCCTTCCTGATACGCTGTGACCTGGGTGAACGTGCCGCTCAGGTTCATATCGGCGAGCTGAAACTCACAGACCACATCTGTCTCGATCGCGAAGGGATGCGGATTGTATACCAGGATAGGTATCTCGTTTTCCCTTGCCGGCGTCTGCCCCTGGGTCAGGGAAAAGAAGGCCTTGGCCTTCAGGCGCGAGAGGATCTCCAGCCCGTGGTCCATGAGCTGCAGGGATGACTCGATGACCTCCTGGATGGACTCCCCGGGGAGTATGTCGTGAAACTGGCTTGTTGCCAGATCCTTAAGGGCTTCCTGAAGCTGTGCTTCCGGATAGGCCATCATTCCCTGGCACCATGCCGAGGCGATCATCTTTTCCGCGGCATAAAATTCGTTCTCGAGCCGGCGATGCGTCTGCTTGATCTTTACCCCGGATGTATAACATCCCACCCCCCAGGGGTTCAGGTCTTTTTTATGCACCGGCAGATCCTGCTGTTTCAGTTCCTTGAAATAGGCCTCCGGGGTGGAATGTCGGATATCGAGCACCTCGGTCTCCCGGGTCAACTGATTCAGGTTTTCCAGGTCGACGCGTGACGGGCCTCCGCCGTGGTTTCCAATACCCCAGAGGAGCACTCCGCATACAATATCCGGTCGCTGCTTCATGAACGCCTCTGTCTTCAGGCGGGCCCATCCATAGGCGGAGGAATAGCCGCCATAGGCCCGGGTGGCCAGCACCCGCGACCCGTCATACCCTTCCCAGATGAATTCCTCCTTTTCCAGGACGCAGTCTTCCGGGAAGGGGCGCCAGAACAGATAAGAGTCATAGCCGGATTTAGCCAGGATCTGTACCAGCCCACGCGTATGGCCGAAGGAATCGAAGTTGATGGCCGTCGTGGGCATGACGCCGAACTTCTCGCGGAAATATCGCCTGCCCAGCAGGATCTGGCGGACGAAGGATTCCCCGCAGGGCATGTTGCAGTCGGGCTGGAGGTACCAGCCGCCCATGATCTGCCACTTCTTTTCCTGGACGAGTTTCTGGATCCGTTGAAAGAGGGATGGTTCGTAGTCTTCGATCCACTGATACAGGATGGCCTCGTTATGGTTAAAGATCAGTCCCGGATATTCCTCGCACAAGTCGGCCGCGGTCCGGAAGGTGCTGATCGCCGCGGCAGCCCCCTCTTCCCATTCCCATTGCCAGACCGGGTCGAGATGGGCATTACAGACGAGATGTATCGATCTCTTCTTATGCGCTTTCCTCATACAATCCTCCTTCGGCGTGGGTCAATTGTAGTCTTTCATCACGGACCATATTCCCACCCAATACGTCACGCAGGTGAATAAGAGCAAGACGTAAAATCCAGCAAGCTGGCTGGGCGGGGGTGGTGCATCAAGCATAAACATGATCGTGGAAATTACGATGGTCGGAACGATCAATAGAAAAAGGGGATAAAAATACTTTAATTTCATCTTCATACAGTTCTCTCCTGTTCTGGAGCGCGTATTCCAACTGTGCGCTTTTCTTCTCTTTCAGGTCCTTGCCAAAAACGTGTCATGGCATTAACTTCCCGTTGAGCCGGATTGCCGAACCAGAATATCCCTCCGGGAGCTCGATCTTGATGGCCCCAGGTTCGGGGTGCATCTCAACATCGAGAACCTCATCCTTCAGATGAGAGCTAATCCTGTGGACCTGGTCCTTGTCGCGGATTTCATACATTGCCCTTCCCGCAGCATCGGGATATACCTTCAGCGTCACTCCATCCAGCGTCAATTCGTCTACACTCTGGCAAGGAAATGCGAGGGGAAGGATGGTGCCGGCCCGTACAAAGAACGGGATGGTCCGCACATCGGCCTTTCTTTCTATCCACTGCCTGCCCTTGTAGCATTGGCCGTTCCAGAAATCGAACCAGGATCCCGCGGGGAGATATATCCTCCGGGAAACGTTCTGCGTGAGCAGGGGTGCGATGAGGAGCGAGCGTCCGCTCATGAACTGGTCCTCGATATGGTGCACGGTCGGGTCATCCTGGAAGTCGATCACGAGATGCCGCAGGACGGGGAGCCCTTCCCCCGCCGCCACCTGCGCCTCGGTGTAGAGGTACGGGATCAGGCGATAGCGGAGATCGAGGTAATCGCGTACGATCGCCTGGGTCTCCGGGGCGAAATTCCACGGCTCCCTGTGCCGCGGGGGACTGCCATGGAAACGCATATGAGACTGGAAGATGGAAAGTTGCGTCCAGCGGATGTAGAGCTCGTCGGAAGGCGTCCCGACGAACCCGCCCGTGTCCTGGCTCCAGAAGGTGAACCCGGAGAGTCCTAGGCTCAGTCCCCCGCGTAGGGAACAGAGCAGGTTCTCATGATTGGCCGAGTTGTCCCCCGCCCAGTGCACGGGATACCTCTGGGACCCGGCGTAGGCGCTTCGGGCCCAGATGATCCCTTCCCCCTCACCCTTGGCCTTTTCGACTGCCTCGAAGGCCGCCTGCTGGTACAGGAGCGGGTAGAGATTGTGCATCTGTCGTCCGTCGTAGCGCATGAAACGCATCGACGGCTCGATGCCTTCGCCGAAATCCGCCTTGATCGACGCCGCACCCATATCAAGGAGTTTGCGGAGCTTTGCCTCATACCACGCCACAGCCTGGGGGTTCGAGAAATCGATGGGGCTCCCGGGGAAGACGAAAAGGAAGACGAAGGGTCCGTGCTTCTCAGCCAGCACTTGTTGATCCTTGGCCTCCGCATATACATCCGTCGCCTCAAGCACGTAGGGTATCTGCCATAGGCAGATCCTGAAGCCCATTGCGCGGGCTCGTCTGAACATCTCTTCCGGATCAGGGAAACGCTTGGGGTCGAAGCGCCAGTCGCACTGCCAGTCCTTCTCGAACCAGCCGGTATCGATATGGATCACGTCGCTTGGGAAGCGCATTTCCCTCAACTTCTTCGCCACCTCCAGCACCTGCTCCTGGGAGAAGTAGCTGATGCGCGACATCCATGTCCCGAAGGACCATTTGGGTGGCACAGGGGCCTTGCCGGTCAACTCTGTATAGGTGTTCAATATATCTTTGAACGAGGGGCCGTAGAAGAAGAAATAATCGATGAGGTCCCCTTCGATGGCGATCTGGTGCTTGCAGACCTCCCGGCTCCCCACCCAGCAGGTGATAGGCCGGCTCTCGTTCATGAACACCCCGTACCCCTGGGTGCTCAGGAAGAAGGGGATGTGCTTGTAATTCCGGCCGGCGGTGTTGCCATAGCCTTCGATATGCCAGAACCCGATGGTGCTGCCCACCTTGTTGACCGATCCGAACTGTTCGCCCAGCCCATAGATGGCTTCCCCGGGATAGAGTACAAAGGATTCGACCCCATATGTCTTCTTATGCTTCCTATCGGAGATGAAACCGAGCGGAAAAGCGTCGATCGCCGTCGGAAACTCGTTCTTGGTTTGGCTCCCGCTCTCAGTAACGAGATTACCTTGGGCGTCGCGGATCTCGATGCGGAAACGCTCCTTGTAGACATCCAGCTTCAGCTCCGAGGTGGCAATAACATACCTATCCGTAGTCTCCTGAAAGTTTACCGCCAGCCCCGGATCCTGAATATCTTTCCAGAGCATCGGCGTGGCGTTCTCTGGTACCCCTGGGCCTTCGGCCAGCCGCAGGCGGTAGGTTCCCGCCCGCAGAAAATCCAACTGCAGGGTGAGCGCGGCATGCTTCGTCTTCTCGGTTACCTTGTACCGATGCGCATTGGTCGTATCCATATCGAGGATCTTGTAGATGTCATAACCCCGTGCGGAAAAGATGAATGCATTGCCCCTCCGTTCCCTGAATGCGACCCGCAAGACGCATTTCGCCCTTTTCCCGGCATGTTTCCAGAGAAAGGTGAATGGGGTGATGAGCGCCGTGGATCCAACATCCAAGGGGTGGTCAGTATACCCGAAATATACATTGGGCTCCAACTCCCCCAAGCCGCCCTTGATCCAGGGATGCCTGAGGAGCTCCTTGAAGACTGCCTTGAATGCCTGGATCTTGCTGATCTTTGTCAACATAACTTCATCTTTCATAGACCCTCCCCCTTTCAAACCCAAAATCTCAAATCCCCTCGACCCCCCCTTGGTCTCAAAATATCGAGCCCCCTGGGAGGATGGGGGAGGTGAGATTTTTGGTACCAGCCATTCTATTGAGGGTTCCTTTCCATCTCGTTTTTCAGGATAGTGCGCCATCGTGTATATGCTTCCAAATAGGCCTCTTTCAAGACAGGAACCGGTTCGATTGTCGCAATTGCTTTGAGGCCGACGAATGCATCCTCGATCCTTTTGTATATTCCCGCCCCGAAGCCCGCGGCCCTGGCCGCCCCTTGGGCACCGTCGGTGTCGAACAGCTCCACCGCCGTACCGGTCACGGTGGAGAAGGCTTCGCAGAAGATCGGGCTCAGGAAAAGATTGGCATGCCCGGCCCGGACGGTTTTTACCTCCAGGCCCATGCTGTGCATGATCTCAAGGCCGTAATTGAGCGCAAAGACAATCCCCTCCTGCGCCGCCCTCAAAACATGGGCCCGCCTATGTCGATTGAAATCGAGGCCATGGATGGAAGCGCCGATATTGCGGTTGCCAAGGGTTCGCTCGGCGCCGTTCCCATAAGGAAGGATAAGCAATCCCTCGGAACCAGGCGGGGCTTTCCTAGCTATGGCGTTCATCCTCTCATAATCGATGCCCGTCCCCTCCAGATGCATGATGTTGTGTTTGAGCCAGCTATTTAGGATGCCGGTTCCATTCACGCAGAGCAGGACGCCATATCGGGGGGTTTGCTGCGTATGGGTAACATGGATGAAACCGTTGACCCGCGATTGCCGATCATACACGCGCCGGTCGGTAATGCCATAGACCACTCCCGAGGTGCCAGCGGCGGCGGCGACCTCTCCGGCATCAAGGACCTTGAGCGCAAAGGCGTTGTTCGGCTGGTCTCCGGCGCGATAAGCGACGGGGATGCCGGGCGTGAGATTGAGCTCCTGCGCCACCTCCGGCAACACGCGACCCTGCACCCCGAAAGTCGGCACAATATTCGGCAGGAGCTCCGGGACAATGCCATAGTTTTCCATGAGCATGGTGCTCGGTGCATCCTCTCCATAATCCCAGAGAATCCCCTCGGAGAGCCCGGATGCGGTGATAGCCGCTTCGCCTGTGAGCCGCATGGCAATGTAGTCTCCCGGTAGCATGAGCTTGTGGATCTTCCGGTAGACGTGCGGCTCGTTTTCCCTCACCCAGCGCAGTTTTGACGCCGTGAAGTTCCCTGGTGAATTCAGAAGGCACCTCAGACAGCGCTCTTCTCCCAGGGAGGCGAAGGCCTGGTTTCCGATCTCGACCGCCCTGCTGTCGCACCAGATGATGGCCGGTCTCAGGACAGCATGCTCCTTGTCCACGAGCACGAGACCATGCATCTGATAGGATATCCCGATCGCCTCTACCTGGGCTGTATCGATGCCCGCGCCTTGGCTGAGAAGCGCTATGGCCCGCTTGGCGTGCCACCACCAGATGGCAGGATCCTGTTCCGCCCAGCCCGGATGCGGGGCAAGGATCTCCATCTCGCGCTCGGGCGAAGCGGTGGTTGCGACGAGCCTTCCTGTCCCCGCCTCAATGAGCGCTGCCTTGATGAAGGAGCTCCCAATGTCAAGGCCTAAAAGGTAATCCGCCATTTCACTTTTCCTCACAATGCAATTTGAAGTGGGAAGCTCACCCCGCCACCCCCCTCGTCTCTCAAGAAAAACCAGAAATCCTCTGGATCTTGCCGCTCCTGAGAAAATGAAAAGCAGCGATCCAAGCCCGCCGGTAACGCCAATGTTCCCAATGTAATCAAATGCTTATAATAGTATAGCATCGTGCAAAGGGGATGTCACGGAGAATATATGGGTTGGTGATACCTCCGCCATCGACTGCTCCCTTGGTCTCCCAGGTGGCTGAAGGATGTCGGATTTGATTCCCCCGCATGCTTTATGCTCTGGCCTTTGAACCACCATCGACGGGCGTATTATGATGAGGGATCTTGATCCCTGGGAATATTTTCTGTACAACGAGAGCAGGTGAAAGGAGCATGCAATGGACAAGGCAGAAATCTATGCATTCTTGAATACCAATCCGATCTGTCACCTGGCCACCATCGAGGAGGGGAAGCCCCATGTGCGGGCTATGATGCTGTACACGGCCGACGAGAACGGGATCATCTTCCATACTGGTCGGGACAAAGACCTCCACAGGCAGCTCAAAGAGAACCCGAACGTCGAACTCTGCTTCAACGACTACAAGGACAATATCCAGATCCGGGTGAGTGGGCTCGCGCAGGAGGTCGAAGATCTCGAACTAAAGAAGGCCATCGTCTCGCAGAGGGAGTTTCTGAAGCCTTGGGTCGAGAAATACGGCTATGAGACGCTCACTGTCTACCGTGTCACCAACTGCATCGCCACCATATGGACCTTCGAGAGCAATCAGGCGCCGAAGACCTACATCAGGTTATGACCGTTGTCTGTGAGCACGGCATTGGCATAGGGCAATTCCAGGCAACCGTCTACCGTAATTACCACCTCCAGGGCAGATCCTTCCCCTGGCGGGAGACGAGTGACCCCTATCACATCCTCGTCTCGGAGATAATGCTCCAACAGACTCAGACCGAACGGGTCATCGTGAAATATGGACTGTTCATCGCTACATTTCCTGACTTCCAGACCCTTTTAGAAGCTCCAATAAAGAATATCCTCATGGTCTGGCAGGGCTTGGGATACAACCGTAGGGTCCTGAACCTTAAGTCGATCGCCCAGAAGGTGGTCACAGAGCATAAAGGGCGTTTGCCCGCCATACTGGAAGAGCTCACCGCCCTGCCGGGCATTGGACAAGCCACGGCAGGGTCCATCCTCGCCTTTGCCTTCAACATCCCCATCGCTTTCATCGAGACCAACATCCGTCGGGTCTTCATCCATTTCTTCTTCGCTGACAGGGATATGGTGAATGATGGAGAGATCCTGCCCCTGGTGGATGCCACCCTCGATAGGAGAAACCCCCGTCAGTGGTACTATGCTCTCATGGATTACGGGGTGATGCTCAAGGGGGCAAGCACCAACCTTAACCGGAAAAGCGCCCATTATCAGCGCCAGTCGCCTTTTGAGGGCTCGGAACGGCAGGTCCGGGGGCGGATCATCAAGGCCCTCATTTCATGCAGGGAGGCCTCTCCTATGGAACTTTCGGCAACGCTGCACATCGATCTCGCCCGGATCACAAGTAACCTACTCGAACTGGAACGGGAGGGACTCCTCGAACGGTTTGGCGACGGCTATCGTATACCCTGACTTTTCATAATGGGATGTTCCGCTCACTACAACTTCAAGGGGCGTACTCATATTCGGTGAATGGTTGCTCATTTGGATTGACACACAGGATGGTTTCCAGGTACATGGGCAGTGCGGAATAGGAATATGGCGCGGAGATATTATAAAGATACCTTTGACCGGATTTCCGAGGAGAAGCGCAAGCGTATCCTCGATGCCGCCACCAAGGAATTCGCCTCCAACGGGTTCCGGGGAACCAATATCAACACTATCGCCGTGCAGGCCGGGATCAGCGTCGGGTCGGTGTACAAGTACTTTGCTTCGAAAGAGGGCCTCTTTCTGACCGTGATCGATGAAGGCTACCGCGCCCTCGACAAGACGCTCTGGGAGATAATCGCGGATGAGGGCGATATATACCAGAAGATCGAGCGGATCCTGCGGGCGGCAATCGCGTATTCCCGCGAGAATCCTGAGCTCATCCAGATCTATCTCAACAGCACCACCGAGGGACTCGCTTACATGGCCGAAGAATTGTCCCGCAAGATCGAGACCATCGCCGCCCAATACTACCAGTCTCTCATCGCTGCATTCCGTGTTAAGGGTCTGGTCGCTTCCGATGTGGACGAGGCCATTGCCGCGTTCTGTCTGGACAACCTGTTCCTCATCGTCCAGTTCTCCTATGCCTGTACCTACTACAAGGAACGCTTAAAGATCTTCTCCGGCAAGAACGCCATCGAAGAGGATGAACGCATGATCAAGGGCATGATGCAGTTCATCCGCCGCGCCTTGTCGTAATCTCAAGGGCGAATCCCTTTCAAAAGAGGTTCCCCTTCAGACATGGGAGGCTCGGTGAATATAAATTCACTAACAAGGGTTGCCAAGCAGGGGCTGCGTATGGTATGATGCCATGCGTCAGACCGTTCTTAGAATGTATTCAGGCTGTTTTTGGTGGTTTCACGCCCTTTTGAAAACGTCTATGGATATCATCGGCGGACCTCAAATATTCTTGCAATATGCCCCAAACGAGCATATAATGGTGAGCAATCATTCACTCTTAAGCAATGCATGCTGCATAGAGGCAATATGGTTGACCACCGCAACGAGGAGCTGGAAAAGGTCAGGGGCAATGGCATATGAAAAGGAAAACCAGAGACAAAAGGAGGACGTAATCATGAGTACAATACAGAAAAAGGCAATGGAAGACAAGGGCGTCGTCAAGGAAGGCTATGCCATTTCCTATTGGCCGGATACCAAGGATATCCTCGCTAGGCTCTATGACCTGGCCAACAACCAGCCCATGCACCCGATAAAACGCAACAAGATGACGGAGTACCTCGCCTTCTTCGAGACCAAATGCAAGGGATCCAAGACCATGACGGCCGAGGCAAAAAAGCTCATCCCCGGCGGCGCCCAGCATAACCTCGCCTTCAACCATCCGTTTCCCCTCGCCATTACCAAAGCGGACGGTCCCTATCTCTGGGACGTGGACGGCAACCGCTATATCGACTTCCTCCAGGCCGGCGGTCCGACCGTCCTGGGAAGCAATTACCAGCCGGTGCAGGAAAAGGTGATCGAGCTCATCCGTGAAAGCGGACCGGTCACCGGACTCTTTCACGAGTACGAGCTCAAATTGGCCCAGATCATCAACCGGCACATGCCCTCGGTGGAGATGTTCAGGATGCTCGCCAGCGGCAGCGAGGCGGTCATGGCGGCCATACGGGCCGCACGCACCTTCACCGAAAAGTCTAAGGTAATCAAGATGGGAGGTGCCTATCATGGCTGGAGCGATCAGATGGTTTTCGGCATGCGCATCCCGGGCATTGGCCCACTCGAAGCCCACGGCATTCCGTCCGGTTGCTACCAGCACACCCAGGAGTTTTTCCCCAACGATATCGAGGCCCTGGCTAATCTCCTCAGGCACAACGAGCAGGAGGGCGGGACCGCTGCGGTAATCCTCGAACCCCTCGGACCGGAGAGCGGTACCAGGCCGGTCTTGTACGAGTTCAACGCCTTGGTGCGCCAGATCTGCGACGAGTTCGGAGCGCTCCTTATCTTCGACGAGGTGGTTACCGGCTTCCGGATGGGCCTTGGCGGCGCCCAAGGCTTCTTCGGTGTAAAGCCGGATCTCACCGTCTTCGGCAAGTGCGTGGCGGGCGGCTATCCCGCGGCAGGCGGCGTGGGCGGTAGACGCGATGTTATGGAGTGCTTTGCCGCCGGGATACAGGGGCTCAAGAAGCGCGCCATGGTCGGCGGCACGCTCTCTGCCAACCCGTTGAGCTGCGCGGCGGGCTATTTCGCCATTAAAGCCATGGAGGAAACAAATGCTCCCGTCAAGGCTGGACAGGCGGGCAACAGGCTCACCAGGGGGCTCCAGGATATCATCCAGCGGCACAACCTCCCATTCGTGGCATTCAACCATGGCTCCATATGCCACATCGAGACCGCAGCGGCCATGCTCATGGATATAAGCAATCCCAAGCTCTTCACCGAAGTCAACCAGCGCAAGCACATCATGGAGGAGTTCGGTGCGGCCTTCTCGGCTGAAGGCATCATCACCCTGGCCGGCAGCCGCCTCTACACCTCCATGGCGGACACCGACGACGTCATCGATGAAGCGCTCAAGCGATTCGAAAGGGTACTGCGCAACGTAGAATAAAAAACTCAACTCCCCCCTCCCCCCGGAGCTCTGTTTATTGTCATGGGAGACCTGAATGCCACCCCGGAATGCCCGAGGTGCGGTATCTGTTCTGGCAGGGGTTTCGGGATACGGTTGCGGACGAACACATGCATACCTGGGACGTCGAGAAAAACGCCAGCCTGAGGCGTTTCTCTGCGCATGAGGACAAAAGACGTTTTGCAAGCATCTCTGAGCATGTCAAGGTGCTCTATGCGAGTTCCTCGCGCAGGATCGACTACATCCTGGTGAATGGTGCAGGGGAGGTACTTGAAGCTGGGCTTTGCGCCAATAGAATATATGTTGGACTGCATCCCTCCGACCATTTCGTGGTGTTGGCGCGTGTCGCACTATGCGGAGGAGAGGTAGAATCCAATGCGCGCAGGGCTTCCTCCTAACGGCCGAAAATGATGCTCTCTATCTCGCTCATCTTAAGCATAGTCTCCCCGCCTGTCTTGAGGTCAATTTTGAGCTCGATATCCTGGATCGAACCAGACATCCTGTCCCCGGAATAGAGTTCAATGATGGTCTTATTCCTGTTTGGATCTGAGAGAATGGTTTTGATGTCCTTTTTCGCTAGGGTCACTGATGCATAGGGGGTAACGAGGGTAAAAGATATATTCTGAATCGTTCCCGTGAGGACATCGCCATTTGTGAGGGCAATTTTATCGAACTTCTCGGGAACGGTATCTTGCTTCTTGTTCAACATCTCAATGGTAACGAGCGCGAGATCACGCTCGTCACGATGCCGGGACTTGAGCAGTGGTTCGATGGTGGGGATTAATCTTTTTGATCCCTGCTCTTTCGCCAGCTGGAGGCAGGTAAGACGGTAGCGGCATCTCGCATCCAGCACCCGTTCCCGGTAATACGCATCATAAAAACAGGAAGGGCCTCTATCTGTCCGCTTATTGAAGGTTGCAACGGTGGTCGTGCAGTTCTGAAGCGTATACCCATCCGATGCCAGCCATGACGTACAAGTCCACCTTCCCCCTACTTCACCTGGGGCCTTCGGTGGCTCATAGGGGAGCTTCTTGAGGAGGAAGGCGATCGTCTCATCCACCCGCGGGTCGTCATTCTCGGCCAGGAGAGGTATGCCATTGAAGACAAAGAGCTTCACAAAATCCTTTTCCAAAGCCAACCATTTGGATTCATGGTTTTTCAGGAGATCACAATAGGCATCCCTGGCACGCATATCCTTGAAATTGGCATAGAGATAATCGAGGGCTTCATTCAGGAGCATCACCTGGGCATCATACTCTCCCTGAACAAGGGAGAGTATATCAGCACAGAGTGGAATGGCTTCTTCGGATCCCATCTCCCTGATGACCCGGAGGGCCCGTGCTGCACGGAGCGAGTCGTCCGCCGTGAGATATTTATACTTCCCAGCCTCTTCAAGGAGGAGCGGCAGGACATCCTTCCCGATCCGTATGAGATCAGCCCTGGCCTTGGCATTCGTTTCGGCGGACGTGTTCAGATCGGAAATCAGTCGGCCTTCATTCTCAGCCGCCCCTGCCAGGGGGAAAAGAAAACACAGGATCAATAGCATAACCACAATCTGCATGAGCCTGCACATAGCACTTTGCCTCCAGACCATGATAGGTTAAGTACCGGTTACTATAGTATAAAATAGACGGTATTCCTACTGGAAATCGTTCGCTCATAGCCTGACCCTGGATATCAGATATTCTTTGAGAGTACGACTTCGCCCGAGAGATTGCCAGAATCTGTTTGATAGCGGGCAATCTCGATATGCCCCCCCCGGAGAGTGGCCATGGTCAGGCGATTCTACAGGAACTGATTATCAAAGATCTGCTCGTTACAAGCAGTTTCCAATCAATAAAAACCCAATTCCCTCGACCTCCCTTGGCCTCAAGAAGGGTCAGGCATCCCTGGAGATTCAGGGGCGCTGAAGGATTTGAGATTTTTTTGATTATAACTTGATATGATACCCGGACTGCAAGGCAGCATAGGCTATACCTTACTGTATCTGGGGAAATCTTTGTCTAATGCCTTAATCTAAAAATGCCCTTGGGAGGCCGTTAGGGATTGTATCCCCACCATTGTTCACTGGACGGCTTGACTGGTGCGATCATTCCTTTATCTTTATAAGGGGAGGGGCTACGGTGTCCGATCACATAGTCTACTGTCCTGCATGTAATTCCCCGGTTGATCAAACCGACAGGTTCTGTTGGCAATGTGGGACTTTCCTGGAAAGGCCGACGTCTGGGGATGAACATCGGTATGTGACTATCCTCTTCTCCGACCTTACCGGATACACGATGCTGTCCGAAGAGCTCGACCCCGAGGATCTGAGAGATCTCATGGACAGGATATTGGGGCGGTCTATCGAGATCATTGCACGCTACGATGGTAGTGTCGAAAAATTCATAGGAGATGCCATTGTCGCCTTCTTTGGCGTTTCCCGTGTCCATGAGGACGACATTATCCGGGCTATCCGGACGGCCAGGGAGATCCATGCCTTTGTGAGCGGACTCACCCTTCCTGCTTTGCCCGAAAAACGGCTCACAATGCATACCGGGATCTATACCGGGTCTGTCCTTGTAGAAAAGAGGGATATCCCGTTTTTGCATGGCGCTCTGGGAACGCCGATCAATATTGCAGCGCGGATCTCTTCCCAGGCATGCCCCGGAGAAATCCTCATCGGTGAGACTCTCCTCGGGGAAGCGAGCAGGTATTTTGAGCTTGATTCCAGGGGAAAGAAGACCTTAAAAGGTGTCCGCCAGCCGATTGGCATCTACAGGGTCGTATCCGAACTCCCCGCCCCTTATTCCATCCATAGACCCGGGGGGTTGGTAGCGTCCCTCATCGGTCGCATTGAGCATCTTGCGCTTCTCAAGTCAAGGGCTCAGGATCTTATGCATGACCAAGGTTCAGTTGTCTGCATAGTGGGAGATCCGGGGGTAGGGAAAAGCAGGCTCTTGCAGGAATTCCATACATCAATGGGCAGCAGTATCCCCTGGTACGAAGCACGATGTTTTGAATACGCCAAGGATACCCCGTATTTACCCATTGCCGCCCTTATGAACCAGATTATGACGCACAACAATATGAACGCCGCTGCATTGAAGTTGGTCGATTTTTCTGCATGCAAACTCCCTGCTCACAATTCCTCCCCGGAGGGATTGCAACCGTATGCATGGAGGGCAAGGATATATGCTGACGTGCTCGCCCTCATGCAAAACGCCACCCGGGGAAGGCCCCTCGTATGTTGTATCGAGGATTTGCAATGGGCGGATCAGTCAACCATCGATCTCCTCAGCTACATGCTTTCAACAGAATCTCCTGATTATCCCTGCCTGTTTCTCTTGACCAGCAGGGATTCGCAAGGTCTGTCCTTTCCCGGAATCGTGATCATCCTTGAGGATTTCTCCTATGCAGAAGCCCGACAAATGATATGCGAGATGCTCAAATCCGAGATTCCCGAGGAGCATATCAAAGGATTATATCAAAAGACCGGAGGCAACCCCTTTTACCTTGAAGAGATGGTCAACTATCTCTGTGAAAAACAGGATCCGCTCTTGACATCCCAGAGTATCCCCCCGACGGTCAAAGGACTCATTTCCGCCCGGATCGATCGCCTCAGTATCGGGGCGAAGCGACTTCTCAAAATGGCGTCGGTGATCGGGACTAGCTTTTCCCTTGATCTGCTCCGGGATATCAGCGCAGAGGATATTGATGCATACCTCGCAGAGCTCATGCGACCAGGCCTGATACTTCCCTTGTCTGGAAAGGATTGCGTCTTTCGGCATGCCCTGACCAGGGATACCGCCTATGCCACCCTGCTCAAGCGGGACAGGATTTCCCTGCACAGGAGTTTTGCAGAGGCCCTCGATCTGAAATATGGCCGGGAGCAAGAGGTTTCTCCTGCAGCGCTGGCCTATCATTTCTCATGTGGTGAGGAACATGCAAAAGCCTATCATTACAGCATGCTGGCGGCAATAAATTACCAGGAAACAGGCTCTCTACTTGAGGCATCGCACCACTATATCAATGCCGAGCACGCTCTCACAAAGGTTCCCGAGTATCCAGGCAGGGATCAGGAGTGGGTGCGGATCTGGGAAGGGATATGGACCTGCACAAGGATCTTCAGTCCTGACCGAGCCATATCCGCCCTCGAAAACCTCTCCCGGTATTATTCCGAAAGGGACCTGATCAGGGATGAGGTCTTCGCGAAGATCCGCCTCATCAATCTCTATTCGCAAAAGGCGCTCTTCAAAAACGCCTTTGACATATTCAGAGAG
This sequence comes from uncultured Bacteriovoracaceae bacterium, assembly GCA_964353605.1. Classification (GTDB taxonomy): domain Bacteria; phylum Desulfobacterota; class Desulfomonilia; order UBA1062; family UBA1062; genus CAYGXB01. The sequence continues at coordinate 2,405 of CAYGXB010000012.1, read as the reverse complement.
GTCCTGGTGAAGACGGAGGATGATGCCGTCATGCGGGGGGCCGCAGAAACAGCGATCGCATACGCCTTCACGTACCTCGGAAGGCCCGAGATGGCCCTGGAATATCTCACTTTCTCCCGGAAATCATTTAGTCCCTCAGACTCCTTCCTCCTGGCCGTCAACAGCCTCATGACCCTTACGGCCCTGGTGTGGAAGGGGAGTGTTCCGGAAGCCCTTACCTGGTATCAAAACACAAGGACATTATGTAAGGGCCAGAGTGACATGGAAATGCTTTCCGATATCTGGCTCGGGTATCTCAATTATCTCATGGGCAACTTCAGGCGTGCAGATCAGATCTTCATGGAGGCCTTCAAGGCGGAACAGATGCTGGGGGCTATTGCCGGCGCCCTATCATACATCAGGACGCAAAGTTCCATCTACTTCAATGCCCGCTATAAAGGCGATCTGAAACAGGCACGCGAGGATCTGCATAGATTCGAGCGGTTTTCAGATGATGTCCATGTGGCGGGCTCAGGAGCGCTCATGGATCTCTATCGGGGTTGGATATCCCTGGAAGAAGGGGATTACATCGCGGCCCGCTCGCTCCTTGGAAGAGCGCTCCCCGCTCTCAAGACTGGTATTGCAAACCGCGTACCCTATGCCCTCAATGCCCTTGCCGAAACGCTGCTCCACATGAGTGATTGGGAGTCGGCAAAGTTTGTGGCCAGAGAAGGTATTGCGTGGAACAGGGAACACGGAAACCAGGAGCAGTTCATAGGGATCAACCGGATCATGGGCGAGATATGCCTTAAGGCAGACGTTTTCGATGAGGCTAAAGAAGCGCTCTTTATAGCATCCAGGACAGCCAGGAGATTGAGGATGCGACCCCACGTGGCATGGACATTGGCAACATGGGGAGATTATTGGGAGAAAATCGGAGATCGAAAAAAGGCAAAGGGTTGCAGGGAAAGGGCGCAATATATGTGGCAAACGATGGGTAACCCCTATCAGGCATGCAAAATACGGAACAAACTTGCTTGGTAAAGACAAAACTGTATTTGCCTTTGCAAACAGCTACGCCATGAAATGATCCGGCTCTTGCTGGACCACGAGACAGGCCAGGGCGGGGCAGAACCCCACCCTGGCGTTTTTTTAGGAGTGGTCTTTCTCGAATGCGACCATGAGCTCAGCGAGTCTTTGAGCGCCCTCGAGCGGCAAGGCATTGTACAGGGATGCCCGCATCCCGCCGACCGACCGGTGTCCTTTGAGACCGATGAGCTTTCGCTTCGAGGCTTCCGCGAGGAACGCCTTCTCCAGGTCCTCATTCGGCAGCAGGAAGGTGATATTCATCTTGGACCGTGAAGCCTTTTCCACGGTGCCCTTGTAGAACGAGCTTTTATCGAGGACATCGTAGATGAGGGCTGCCTTCTGATTGTTGATCTTCTCCATCTCGCCGAGCCCACCGAGATCTTCAATCCACCTCAAAACCTCGTGTACCACGAATATGGCAATCACCGGGGGGGTATTGTACAAGGAGTTGTTCTCCGCATGGATCTTGTAGTCGAGCATGGTGGGGATGTTCTCGGGCGCTGTGCCAATGAGGTCATCCCGGATGATCACCATCGTAACGCCAGCAGGGCCTATGTTCTTCTGCGCCCCGGCATAAATGAGACCGAAGTCGGCGACATTGATCCTTCGTGAGAGGATGTCGGACGACATGTCGGCCACTATGGGAATGCCCTTGATGTCAGGGAAGGTCTGCCACTGGGTGCCATATATGGTGTTGTTGGTGGTGATATGGCAGTACGCGGCATTCGGCGTAAGCTTGAGCTCTGAGGGATAGGGAAGCCGTGCATAGTTCAGATCTTTGGTAGATGCGGCGATATTCACCTTGCCGACCTTCTTGGCCTCCTTGATGGCCCGGGACGACCAGTGGCCGGTATCGATATAATCGGCCACTTTGCCAGGGCCAAGGAGATTCATGGGGACCATGGAGAACTGGAGACTTGCTCCGCCCTGCAGGAAAAGGACCTTATAGTTTTCAGGAATGCCCATAACCTTACGGAGAAGGACAATGGTATTATTGAGCAGGTCTTCGAACTGCTTGGCCCGATGGCTGACCTCCATGATGGACATGCCCGTGCCTGCAAAATTGAGTACTGCCTTGCTCGTACTCGCGAGCACCGGCTCCGGCAGGACCGCAGGGCCTGGATTAAAAATGTACACCTCGCGTGTCATGCTTAACCTCCTCGTATATGATAACCCATCCATATACTGAAGACGGAGATAAAGATAAAGAGGATTTTCATCTGAATCTCCGAGCCCCCCTAAGGATTCAGGGGGGCTCGGGACTGCTATTATTGAGTCATGTATGCTCGGAACATTATTCCTTGGCCGTGATGAGCGTCGACTCCTTCATGAAACTC